>JAIRSZ010000152.1 GCA_031255195.1 Prevotellaceae bacterium
GACAGCTTGCGCACATCCTCCACCAGCATTTCGGCGTGCAAATCAACCTCCTCCAGCTCAGGCTGCTGGATTGTCTGCAAGGGCTTCGGCGGAACATCGTTCTTTTGCAGCATGGCTTCTCTGATTTCTTCTGCCGACACGTTGCGCATTTTTTCTTTTTCTACGGTTGTGCTGGACAGCAGGGCTATAATTAGTGCGTTTTCATCAAAAAAATCGTTCTCGGTAAAAGCTCCCTTCCTGAAAAATCTGATGGGGCTGAGTTCAACATCAATGGCGTTGAGATTTTGCGGCTTGTAGCGGACATTTTTGTACAGCACAACCTCAACGTGCAGCGTTCGGACTTCGCGCAGCTGGCTAACGTATAACTTTTTCACCAGCTGCTTGCTATCACCCTCCATTTGACCTTGCGCCAAGGGCTGCACGTTGCCGTCGCGCTCGTACATGCCTATGCTGTATAGCAGCCGGTAAGGGCTATCGTTCAGCAGGTAGAGCTCTGTTTTGTTGTTCACCGGGGGTAAAAATGCCAGCATCAGCTCGTAACTTTCGCCCGAAGCATCGCGTTCCGGCGGGACAGCATCGCCATCCCCTACCCGCTTTTCGAGGGTTGCGTTGGCCTGCCGCGCCGCGGGAGCATCAGCGGGAACATTCGTATTGCACCCGTCCTGTCCGGCAGAAAAGCTGCCAGCTTCTGTTGAGCCTATGGGAAAGTTTGTCGTTTCACGAACGTTTACCACAACTACGTTTGCTACGGGAGTGGGTATTTCAAAACCGTTGTTGTCGCTAATAATGGCGGTTTTACCTTCAATACGCAGCACCGTACCACCGCCTGTATCATTGAGAAAGCGAACTTTATCTCCTATCTTCATTTTGTCCAAAAAAGCGATATTAATGAGGCGCTAAAGGTAATAAACTATTTTGATTTAGCAATGGGAAGGATAAGAAAATTAACAACAAACGAATTTTTCACCCTTGATTCTCATAAAATAATGTAATTTTGCCCAATGCTGCTGATTTTTCCAACAGAAAAAGTTATCTTAGCGCTTCATTTTTTGCAATAAACATAAACCATAATATTTTAGAAGACAGCGCTAAAGCAGACGCCAAAGCCATGCACCATCATGCTCCCACATACGCATCTACGTTGCTCGCGCTAACCGTGCTTGCCGCTTCGTGCACATACGGAGGCGAGGAGGCTTTTTCCTACGTTGTGTCGCGTGCCACCTACGAAAATGTGGTGACCGTTGACGGGGTTGTAGAGCCGATTCGCTCCACCACTCTGCACTGTCCTAACACAGAGGGCACTGTTGTATTTTTGGTGGAGGATGGTACTTTTGTCAAAGAAGGAGACGTGGTGTGCATTATTGAGGCGCAAGGGCTTCAAAGCGAGTACGACAGGCTGACGCTGGACTTGGAAAATGCCAAGGCTCACCTGAGCAAGGTTAAGGCTGACCTGAACCTCCAATACACGCTGCTGGAGGCGCAGGTGAACAACAACGAGGCCGATATGAAAATTGCGCAGCTGGATTCGCTACAGCTGGCTTACGCAACGCCTACGCAACGAAAAATTAAAACGCTGGAGCTACAAAAAGTAGCCATCGAAAAGGCAAAGTACGACAAGAAGCTGCGGGCGCTCTCCGTCATTCAGCAATCGGAGATAAAAATGAATGAGCAGAGCATCAAGCGCATTGAGAACCGCCTGCAATCGAGCAGGAAACTGCTGGAATCGTTGACGCTCAAAGCTCCGCAAAAAGGCTTGGCGTTGCGGCCTGACTACAGGGTAACCGGTACAAGCAAGCTACAGGCAGGCGATATTGTTTGGAACAACATGCCACTGGTCATCATTCCTGAGCTGAATCAAATGAAAGTCAAAATAATGGCTTCGGAAGCCGACTACAAGTATATTTCTGTAGACGATTCTGTCTGCTATACTTTCGACGCCATGCCCGACCATGTGGCGTGGGGAAAAATTTTGAGTAAAAAGCCTGTAGGCCAGCAAATAAAAATGGGGTCGAAGGTTAAGCTGTTTGAGGTGGAAGCCTCCATTGACAGCACAACCAAACTGCCTGAGCCGGGATTTACTGCGAACTGCCGCATTACGCTAAGGCAAGTAAAGGATACGATTGTGATACCACAAATAGCTATTTTTGAGGAAGATTTGAAGAAGTTTGTGTACGTGAGGCAGCGCGACGGCGGCTACGAAATGCGCCAGATACAAACAAGCCTCACGTCGCTCAAGGCCGCAGTTGTGGCTGCCGGTTTGCAGGCCAACGATGTTATATCGCTCGTTAAGCCGACGCCGTCCAAGGTGAAAAGAAAAGAGCTGCTACCCGATTCCACAGCGGCAAGGTGAAAGAGAGCGACATTCCGGCAGAGCAAGGCCGGTTGCGAATCGTTGCACTTTTTTTGTTCTTTTTATCTGCCTCAAAAAAAATTTTTTTGGACAGTTATATCCGATTTTACAGCAACAAAATGAGAAACAAAAAAATATTTGGCTTATGCCTCCTGCTGGCAATGCTCCTGAACTCCTGCGGGAAAAAGGAAGTGCGTCAAATTCCTGTGCGGGAAGCTATCCGCGGAACGTTCTACATTGACATGCACGAAGAGGGCGAAATTGAGGCCATTCGCTCCATAAATATTTCGTCGCCGTCCATCTCGTGGCGGTACGGGTCGCTGAAAATCACCCAGATTGTAAAAGACGGTCAGGAGGTTAAGGCGGGCGATACGCTGATTGTTTTTGACCGGTCGGAGGTACAAAAGGCTATCGTAGAGGCCGAAGCAAGTTTGGAGATAAGCCAGGCCGAGCTTGAGAGGCTGATTGCACAGCACGAGTCCGACATGGAGGAGCTGAAGGCAGACTACGAGGTGACGCGAATAGCGCAGGAAATTTCAAAAATCCGCTTTGAATCGGCAGAGTACGAATCGGACATAAAAAAGAAGGAGATACACCTCAACCTTGAGAAAGCCGACATTTCGCTTGTGCGCGCCAAGGAGCAGATAGACAACCGGCTAAAAATTCAGTCGGAGGAGGTAAAGCAAAAGCAACTTTCGATAGAGCAAAACCTGTCGCGGCTCAACGAAGCTTACCAAACGCTTAAAAACCTGTTTGTTGTAACGCCATCACCCGGTATTGCCATCATCAACCGGAACTGGAACAGCGGCAACAAGTTCCAGCTGGGCGACCAATGCTGGTCTGGCTTTCCCCTCATCCAGCTGCCCGACCTCTCTACGCTCAAAGCTACCGTAAAAATCAACGAGGTAGACATTGCCAAAATCAGCAAGGGGCTTAGGGCAGAAATAAAGCCGGATGCTTTTTCGGACAGCGTTTTTACCGGCCAGGTGGTCACGGTGGCCAACTTAGCCGTCAACAAAGATGACAACTCCAAAATCAAAGCTTTTCCGGTAGAGATACTCATCAACGAAACCAACAAAAACCTGCTGCCCGGGCTAACCGTCAGCTGCAAAATCATCATCGACAAAATAGAGGATGTACTTTACATTCCCCTTGAGGCTATCCGCTCCGAGGGCGAGAAAAGCTACGTGTACAGGAAAGCCCTTGGCGGCTACGACAAGGTGGAGATAGAAACAGGAGCGAGCAACTCCGACTTCATCATCGTCAACAACGGGCTTAAGGAGGGCGATATGGTGGCGCTGGTAGATCCGTTTGCCGTTGAGCAGCAACCGAATGAAACACAGGAAACAGTAAAAGAATGATGAAAAAGCTAAGCATAATCGGCCTTTTATCGCTTGCGCTTGCCTGTAGCGACGGAGCAAAGACGGACAAGTGGGCAAGCGTGGGGGAAAACCGCGTCATTGAAACGGGAGAGCTGGCCGCCATTTACTCCAAAGCCTTTGTTATGCCCCGCTACGGCTACTGGTTTGAAATGAGGGTTATCGGGCTGCTGGAGCACGGCGCTATTGTCAACGCCGGCGACTCCATCATACAGTTAGACCCCACGGAAATCAAGAAGTACATCATTGACAAGGAAAACGAGCTGGCCACCCAGCAGGCGGCAGAGCAAAAGTTGTCCGTTGACCTGGAAAACAGAATCAGCGACTTGGAGGCGAGGGTAAGGAGCGAAACGGCTGCTTTTAACCTCAAAAAGATAGAGATGGAATCTTCGCGCTTTGAGTCGGCGCGGCTCAAAAAAATCAAGGATCTCGAGTTTAAGCAGGCCGGCATCATGCTGGAAAAAGAAAAGAAAAAGTTGGAGATGTGCAAAATCGTCAATGACAACGATTTAAAAATACAGCAGATAAGAATCCGCCGAATACAAAATGACCTGAACAACGCCTGCAACATTCTGCCAGCCCTTACGCTGCGAACGCCCGTTTCGGGTATTTTTCAGATAGTTCGCAACCACAGAACAGGAACGCTGGTTAAAATAGGCGATAACATCTACTCGGGCAACAGGCTTGCCCTCGTTCCAGAGCTCAAAAACATGAAAGTCAACACCTGTATCAACGAAACAGACTTTCTGAAAATTGAGCTGGGACAAGATGTATCCGTAAGGTTGGACGCAATGCCCAAGGTTGTCTTCGACGGCAAAGTTGCGTACATCGGGAAGCTGTGCCACCTGCAAGACAACAAGTCTCGCCAAAAAGTTTTTGACGTAGAGGTCAACATTACGCGCTCCGACGAAAGGCTCAAGCCCGGAATGACGGTGAGCTGCGAATTTTTAACCCGCAAGTAAAATATATGGAGTACCGCGAAAATATCCGCTTAGCGCTTCACGGGCTTACCGACCACAAGCTCCGTTCGTTCCTGACCATGCTGGGAATCATCTTTGGCGTGGCGTCGGTCATCACCATGCTTTCTATTGGCGAAGGCGCAAAGCGCGAGGCCATTGCAAAGTACCAGGACTTGGGCGTAAACAACATCATCGTCAGGGAAAAAGACCTCTCTGAGGCGGAGCTGGAGGAGGTTCGGGCAAAGTTTTCGCAGGGGCTGTCGCTTGAGGATGCAGCCGTTATGAAAGAAATTATTCCGAAAATAGCGCAGGTAGCTTCGCAGGCAGAAATCAGCGCCGAGGTAAAGTACGCCGACAAGTCGGCCAAATCGACGACTATTGGCGTAACCCCCGAATTTTTGCACATGATGAACTACAAGGTGCAGAAGGGCGAGCCTATCAGCAACGTTCACTACGACAGGCGGTTGAAGGTGTGCGTTCTGGGGTCGGGGGTGGCCACTACCCTGTTTCAGCACGAAGACCCCGTTGGGAAGATGGTGAAGATACAAGACCAATGGTTGGAGGTGGTGGGCGTGCTGCAATCGAAAGCCCTGTTTACCGAAACCGTTGGAGAGCTTGCCGCCAGAGACCTGAACACCGACGTTTACGTTCCGCTGTCAACGTTTCTCAACCGCTTTTCGCGCGAGAATGTACTCGAAAGCGAAATACAGCAGATTACGCTTCAGCTGGAAAGCTCGTCGCTGCTGGTGGAGTCCTCCGTGCTAATCCGCGAAATTCTGAAAAGGCGGCACTTCAACAACGAAGACTACAGCATAGTCATACCCTACGAGCTGCTAAAGCAGGAGGAGAAAGAGCGCCAAATATACAACTTTCTTTTGGGCGCTATTGCCGCTATTTCGCTGGTAGTTGGAGGAATAGGTATTATGAATATTATGCTTGCAACGGTCATGGAGCGCACCCGCGAAATAGGTATCCGTCGGGCAATAGGCGCGCGGAAGAAGGACATCATGAGCCAGTTTGTGGCTGAGGCGGTAGCCATCAGCGTAACGGGCGGAATTATTGGCGTGCTGCTGGGCGTCAGCCTGTCGCTTGTGGTTTCGCTCTTTACCGACGTCAGCGTTTTTATTCGTCTGTACTCCATCTTGATAGCCTTTGCCTTTTCGGTGCTTGTCGGCATTAGCTTCGGATACCTTCCGGCCAAGAACGCCGCCAACCTAAAGCCTGTAGATTCGATACGTTACGAGTAACCAAATTCAGTAGAGCCATGCTAATAGAGATATCGCACCTGACAAAAAATTACCCCATTGGAGACGCAGAAGTACCCGCCCTTCAGGACGTTAACCTTGCCATTGGGCGAAACGAGTACGTGGCCATCATGGGGCCGTCCGGCTCCGGCAAATCAACCCTGATGAACATTCTCGGCTGCCTTGACACCCCCTCCACAGGATCATATCTCTTTAAAGGCGTGGACGTCAGCAGCCTGAGCGACGATGCGCTATCGCTGATGCGCAACCGGGAAATAGGGTTTATCTTCCAGAACTTCAACCTGCTTCCGCGCCTCAACGCGCTGCAAAACGTGGAGCTGCCGCTAATATACTCCGGCGTACCCGGGCACGAGCGGCGCGAGCGGTCGCTGAGAGCGCTGGAGCGGGTAGGCCTGTCGAGCAGGCTGACGCACCGTCCCAGCGAGCTGAGCGGCGGTCAGCGGCAGCGGGTTGCCATTGCCAGGGCGCTGGTAACAAAGCCGGGAATACTGCTTGCCGACGAGCCTACGGGAGCGCTCGACTCCCACACGGGAGAGGAAATCATGCAGCTGTTCCACGAGCTGCACTGCGAAGGAAACACCATAATCCTCATCACCCACGAACAGGATATTGCCGACTATGCGCACCGAAATATTCACATCAAAGACGGGAAAATATACTCGGATATACTGAAAAAGTGATATTTAAGCCATTTAAAAATTAACTACCTAACGCCATTCAAGATTATGCCGCAAAATTGCATGAGAAAACTGTTTTCCACCATCGCTATTCTAAGCGTTTGTGCATCACCGTTGAAGTCGGAATCCTACCATCTTTCGTTAGACGAAAGCATAGAGGTTGCCAAAGCAAAAAGCTACAGAATGAAGCGGCTACAGCAAGACCTCAAAATAGCGGAATACAACCTGAAGTCGGCCACCAGCAGGTTTAAAACGCACATTGACCTGCGGTTTACCCTGCCGCAGTACACCGAAACCGTTCGCCAATGGGAGGACAGCACCGGAATTTCGTTCTACCCCATTAAGCAGTTGAACTACTCAGGAGGCCTCACCATCAACCAGCCGCTACCCACCGACGGCAACATCTTCATCGAAACGGGACTTTCCGGCCTCGACGACTTTTACGCCAGCCTCCGGTCGGGCAACCTAAGCACCCGCATAGGCTTTACGCAACCCATCCACTCGTTCTACGGGTACAACGCCATAAAGTCCTCGCTCAAGAGCGCCGAGCTCGCCTACGAGCAGTCCAGCAAAGCGCTCAAGCGCGAGGAGCTAAACCTTGTGTACGACGTGAGCAACGCGTACTACCAGCTGCTTTCGCTCCAAAAAAGCGCCGAGATTGCAGCCATGGACCTTGAGCGTCAAACGGAGGCTTTTGAAATCTCCAAAAACAAGTACGAGGCAGGGTTGATTAAGGAGGTAGACGCTCTGCAAATGGAGGTTGACTTAGCTGAGGCGCAAAGCAACTACGACATGGCGATACTCAGCCAAACGTCGTCCACCGCCTCGTTCAAGGAAATGCTGGGCGTCAACCTGAGCGATACCATCACGCTGAGCAGCGAGTTGAGGTACAAAACAGTGTCGGTTGACCCCGAAATGGCGGTGCAGCTGGCGCTCGAAAATCGGCTGGAAATTCGGGAGCAGGATATTCAGATTGAGCTGCAAGGCCTGAACATCAAGCGGCAGCGGTCGGAGGGCATGGTTAAGGGTAACATCAACGCCTACTTTGAGAAAATAGGCGTTAGCCTGCAAAATATGGAAACCACCCTACCCTCCTCCCTGAAAAACGTTTCCGGCAATTTTGTTGAGCGTCCGGCCAACTTTGGCGTAGGCTTCTCCCTGTCTATTCCTTTGCTCGACTGGGGCGAAAACAGGGCGCTGGTGAGGGCTGCCGAGGCAAGGATGAAACAGAGCACGCTTCGCAAGGAGGAGGTGCAGCGCGAAATAGAAACGGAGGTTCGCAACCTCGTAGCGGGCATTACCAGCAACCTGAAACGGCTACAGCTGCTGGAGAAGAACGTACTCGTAGCCGAAAAAAGCTTTGAGATTACCCGTCAACGCTTCTCCGACGGCGACATCGACAGCCAATCGCTGGCGCTGGAGCGCAACCGCCTGAACACCGCCTACACCTCGCACCTGCGGGCGTACATCACCTATCAGCTCTCGCTTGCCGACCTGATGCGGAAAACGTTTCACGATTTTATGGGCGAGTAGCGGCGGACTATTTGGGCACGCAAAATACCAGGCTGTCTAAGCAAAAGTAGGCGGGCGTGTTCATTCCCAGCTCGCCGACATCGGAGCTGCTGACCTCAAAGGTGAGCTTGCTTGCCGTGCCAAGAGGGGCAAGGTTAAGTTTAGTCCAGCTGTCAACAATCATGCTTTTTCCCTCGCGAAAATCGGCAAGATATACATCCAGCGAATCAACAGCCAATCCGACGCTGTCAATGTTTTTTACGGTAATTTTATACCAATCGTTTGCCGTAAACTTCTTGGCAAAGCCGTTCGGATCTCCATCCCTCATGATTTTATAGGCGTAAACGTTGAGCGCAAAATCTGCGCTTTGAAGCGCTACCGGCTCGCTGAACGTTATGGTGGGAGTAACCGGCGTGTAGGTATCCGTTGCGTAAGTATCCCTGTAGCCAACGGCAAAAATACCGCGATTGCTTGATGTGGCAGTATATACGTCAAACTGTGAGGTGAAGCCGTCGGTGGTGGTGTCGTTTTGTTTGGAGTAGGCAAATCCGCTCCACGAATCGAAAGGATAGGAAGAGCTGTTGTAGCTGTTCAGGAAGGTAGCCTTTCCGCTGACGAACTGTCCGGCGGCATCCTTGCCTTCCCAATGGCTGTTCGGCTCCAACTTGAGGTCGGAGAAATCAACTACGAGGGTATCATACACAACGCCTGTTGCGGTGGTGTCCTGCCCGCTATTGTCAGTGTTATTGCTACTATTGTTACTGTCATCGTTGTCCTTAGTACAGGATAACGTTGTTAGGCTTGCTATCGCAAGGGTCGCCAAAAATAATTTCTTTGTCATACTTAATTTTTTAAAGTTTAAGGGCGGCAAAGGTAGCAAATTTTCAACACAAGGCCAGAGCTTGCTTCGGAAAATTACAGCTAAACATTTTTGCCGCTCCTGCACAGGGATAATTTTTGCATTGGACGCTACTCACAGTACAGCTCGACAGTATTTAAGACGGGGCAGGCCAGCGCATGTAAAATATTTACCCGCAACTTTTCGGCGGTAGTGGCGGGAAGGCGCAGGATGCGCTTGTAGCCAATGGTGGTGGCCGAAGCCAGCAGCTGCCACGAATCTGTGGTATCGTCCCAATACTCCACGTTAAACTCTGCCACCCGCTGCCCCAGCGGAATGTACTCCTGCAATAGCAGCAGGTTGAAGGTTTGCTTTTGGGGCAGCTCAAATTCCAGCGAAGCGGAGTATATCAAATCGTCGGTAGCCCAATAGGTATTGAAGGCGGTATCCAGCACGTTTGCAGCGTCGAACGCAGCGTCATTGCCTCTGACGGAGCTTGCGGTTACCTTTGCGCCGTGCAGCAGGTTGACGCTGAAAATGGTATCCAGCTTTGCGCGCAGCTCCATAAGGCGAATGGAATCGTTGGGGTGAATACGCCCCGTTCTGTCGGGCGGCACGTTCAACAGGAGGTTGCTGTTGCGCCCCACGGAGGAGTAGTAAATGTCCAACAGCTGGTCGAGCGATTTCACCTTGTCGTCGGTTGCTGCGCTGTAGAACCACCCCGGACGGATGGAGACGTCTGCTTCGCCGGGCACCCACGCCTGCCCAAAAATATTCCCCGAATTAAGGGTATCTGTAGCGGGCGCTTTACCCGGTTCAAAGCCGTTTATGTCAAGGCGCGACCAGCAGGTTTCACCGGCGCGACCGTTCTCGTTTCCTATCCAGCGGCAGCCCGGGCCTACGTCGCTAAAAATAATGGCGTGCGGCTGGTGGCCGTACACGATACGGTTGTACAAAGGCCAGGTGTAAAAACCCTTTTTGCCGTTTTCGCCTTCGCCGTTAGCGCCGTCGAACCACTGCTCGAAAACCTCGCCGTAGTGCGACAATACCTCCGAGAGCATACCGGTAAAGGTCTGGTCGTAAACGGGTTTTCCGTAAGTTGGATGATTGCGATCCCACGGCGAGAGGTACACGCCAAAACCCAACCCTGCCTCCCTGCAAGCCTCCGACAGCTCCTTCAGCACGTCGCCGTGCCCGTCCTTCCACGCGCTTTCGCGTACCGTGTGGGTGCTGTACCTGCTGGGCCACAGGCAAAACCCGTCGTGGTGCTTTGCCGTAATGATAATACCCTTCATACCAGCCTTTTTTGCCGTTTCTGCCCACTGCCGACAGTCTAAGGCTGTGGGGTTAAACACTTTCGGGTCTTCTTTTCCATCGCCCCACTCCACGTTGGTGAACGTGTTGGGGCCAAAATGGGCAAACATGTAGTACTCCAGCTGCTGCCACTTCACCTGGTCGGCGGAGGGAATAGCGCCATACGGAGCAGGCGGTGTAACCGATTGACGACAAGACAGGCAAAAAACGCCCGCTGTACAAACAAAAAATGCAATGAGTGTGCGTTTCATAATGAGTTTGTGTGTGTTTTTGTACGTGTACAGAGCATATTACAAAGATATATATATTTAACAGCGGCTGCATGGGATGAGAATCCTTGCTATGCTCGGAATCTCTCCACCACGCAGCCACCGCACTGTTGCGCTGTCTGTCGTCTTTCTTTATTCCGCTACGCGGAAAATTTTGGGGTTCTACCGCTCAAACTTTACGATAAACTCTACCCTGCGGTTTTTAGTCTTCCCTGCTTCTGTGCTGTTGCTTTCCACCGGCTTAGTATCGCCAAAGCCCTTTGCAACCATTCTGTCGTCCTGTATGCCTTTTTCGCTGAGGTATGCTTTCACCATGCCGGCGCGCTTTTCGGATAGCCGCATGTTGTCGTCGGGGTTTCCGGTGTTGTCGGTGTGCCCGTTAATCAGGAGGATGTAGTCGGGGTTTTCCGTCATAGCTTTGGCAATTTGGTCAAGTATGGCGTATGATTCCGGTATAATAACGTCTTCTCCCAGGCGGAATTGAATACCGGATAGCGCCTGCTCAAAAATTTGCTTCACGGCCACCTCTATCTCAGGACATCCGTAGTTTTCGACAACTCCCACAATCGTCGGGCAGTTATCTTCATAGTCGACAACTCCGTCGCCGTCGGTATCCGTGGGGCAACCGGCAGCGTCAACCTTGCCCAAGGCGGCGGAAGGCGTATCGGGACAGGTATCGCGGTAGTCGGGTACGCCGTCGCCGTCAGCATCCGGCGAGCAGCCGTTGCTGTCCACCTGCTCACTGAGGTCTTTTGGCGTATCGGGGCATTTGTCCAGGTAGTCGGGCACGCCGTCGCCGTCCGAGTCGAGCGGGCAGCCGACGGAGTCTACCGGCGCACCGGAGGGGGTGTAGGAGCAGCTATCGCGGTAGTCGGGTATGCCGTCGCCGTCCGAGTCGGGCGGGCAGCCGTTTGCGTCAACCTGCAAGCCGTTGGGCGTATTGGGACATTTATCCAAGTAGTCGGACACGCCGTCGCCGTCCGAGTCAAGCGGGCAGCCGACGGAGTCTACCGGCGCACCGGAGGGCGTGTCGGGGCAGCTGTCGCGGTAGTCGTGCACGCCGTCGTTGTCCGAGTCGAGCGGGCAGCCGATGGAGTCTACCGGCACTCTACCCGGCGTGTCGGGGCAGCTGTCTGCGGTGTTGAGCACGCCGTCGTCGTCGGTATCGAGCGGGCAGCCGACGCTGTCGACAGCAGCGCCAAAGGCTGTACCCGGACACCTGTCCAAGTTGTCGGGCACGCCGTCGTCGTCGGTATCTATCGTACATCCGTACTTGTCCACCATGTACCCCTGCGGCGTGTCGGGACATTTGTCCTTTTTGTTTTTCACGCCGTCGCCGTCGTCGTCGCCCGTTTTTTTCGGGTCGCCTATTACCCACACCATGCCAGCCTGGAGGTTAAAGCCTGTCAGGTTGTTTGGAATCGGCAATTGGGGAGAGGCAAACACCAGCGGTATGCGATCAATGGCAAGGTACATGTTGAAAGGCATGAGCCGGAATTGAGCGCCAAATCCCACGGTGCTAAGCCTTCCGTTGAGCAGCGAGTAGGTAAATGAGGTGCTGAACCACGTACACGGGCGCATGTTGGCGGCAATTGTGAGGTCGGTGTAAAGGCTTTTATTGGTGTAGAGGGTGGATGAGAGCAGCCCGAATCCTATTTTGTTATTCACCAACGAATATTCTGCGCCCAGGTTGAAGCGGGTGGAGAGCGATGTAGTGTAGCTGCTGTGCGTGCCGGTACTCACAAACGCATCCTCTAAGTTTTGCAGCAGCGTATCCAGCTTGTCCTCAATTTTGTCGCCCAGCTCGTAGCTTATTCCATCCATGGGGAAGTCTACGTTCAGCCTGGCGTTGGTGAGGTTGCTGCGCCAGCGGATGAAGCCCAGGTCGGTGAGCGCCGCCGAAAGCTGCAGCTCAGGCAGAATGTTGTAGGTAGCGCCCAAGTCTACCCCAAAGCCGTTGTTGGAGGAGAATACCAAGCTGGTAATATCACTGATGCTGTTGAGCGATTCGGTATTTACCGTGGGATTTAAGTCGGCTATGTCAATAAGTCCGTCAGCGCCAAAGGGTATGTCCACCAGCGGGAGGGAGGCGTTTATCGTTCCCGATCCGACAATAGCCCACTTCTCTGGGGTTGCCGTCAGCTTGAAATTCTTGATGTCTGTGTTGATGTTTGCCTGCCCGATGAGGTACTTCAACTTTCCGCCCACGGTGAGCTTATCGTTAATCTTGCGCGAGTAGCCCAAGCCAAATTCGGTGTAAGCAGAGGCCTGAATACCCAGCCGACTCAGGTTAAAAACGTCGGAGTAGCCCCCTGCCTTTCCCCTGCCTGTGCCGTACAGCGCCAGCTTAAAGAGGTCTCTGGGCAG
>JAIRSZ010000168.1 GCA_031255195.1 Prevotellaceae bacterium
TGAACGTTATGGTGGTCGCGGTGGGTGGGGCGCGCCCCACCAACAGCTACCACCATAACTTTCAGCACTTTAAGCGACAGCTCCGCCGTCATTCCGTAGCGTAGCGGAGGAACCTCAGCCCGTAGCTGTGGGCGGCAGCGACGATGGAAAAAAGAAAAAAAGCCGTATCTTTGCGCCGTTGAACTAAAAAAAACGAGCTATGGCAAAGTATCTTAACCGCAAAGGGCGCAAAGGTTTTTCGCAAAGGGCGCAAAGCAAAGCTGCCGCCGTACCTGTTGGAAAGCTAGCTGTTGTCAGCTTCGGATTGCTGCATAATCTTTTTTCGTTCCACCAATAATAGCGTTACATCTTTGTCATGTTGCTCCTCAAGCAGCTTTGCGTATTTGGCATTGGTAGCCGTAAATTGCTCCAGCAGCTCATAGTATTTCTTCTTATAGGTATCTTGCTCTGCGGCGGCGGCGGCTATCGCTGCTTCTCTACTTGACGATGGCGGCAGGCGTAGCATTTCACCTTTGCCGATTAACAGCCATTCGGGGTTAAGCATCGAAAATACGCTTACAGTATTCTGTAAAACTTTGATGCCAACACGTATTCTACCTTTCTTTAGCTCTGTAATCATCGAAGTGCTTACCTCAATTTTTTGAGCGAAATCTACTGCGTTTTTTACAATTTTCCGTGAAGTCAAGAAATCGTAAATGTCTAAAAATCTTATTCTTAAAGCATCCATCCAATAATATTTTATATCATTTTGTATTACTTGTTTTGACAATATGAAAACACTATGTTACCCTTGCCTCGAATTTATATGTTAGAGCGTCCACATCAACGGCTGGATGGTATGACGTGCCGGGAGCCGCTCAGGTAGATGCTTTCTACCTGAGAGCCGTACTCAAACACGGCTATAAAAGCGTCGGTGTAGCCAATCCTGATGAACTGACGGAGGTACCTGCGGGCTTCGCCCAGGTTGACAAACGAGCCGTAGGTAAACCTACTGGCCGTGCCTGTGCCGTAGTTGCTCGTGGTGTGCTGAAGCTCAAACTGCGGGTAGGTTCTGCGCAGCCGCGTAAAGTACTCCCAATCGGTTTCGCGCCAGTTGGTAAGGATTTGTATGCGGTACTCGCGCGGCAGGCTTCTTTTGCCCACCCTGGGCATGGCGGTGCTGCGGTCTATCACCTCGTGCGCGCTCTGGATGTCGCCGCTTGGCTCTCTGGACGACATTTCCACCTCCAGCATTTCTTCCTGCAAAAACACCGTAGAAAGGATTCTTATGGGGTCGGTAGAGTGGTAGCCATCCTTGAAGCCCGATACCGTGTAGCGCGCGTCTTTTTGGAGCACAAAGTAAAACAGCCCTTCTTCGTCGCACTCCTGGCACTCCGACGTTCTGGTTTCGTTGTGCGTAACGCAAATTTTGGCCTTTGACACCGGCCGCCGCGTGGCTTTATCTATCACCCTTCCGCTAAGCGTTATGTCATCCAGCGACTTTGTCGAGTCCAGTATGGCTATCAACTTGGGGATAACAACCGCCGTATCTACTCCACCGGCTGCCACTCCGCCTGCGCCGTCGGCGGCGTTGTCGGCAACGTTGTCGGCTTCGGCAACAAGGCTGCTGCTCCGTTTGGCGGCGGCTACCGAGTCCGGGTCTGCGTAGCTGGCGCCTTCGTCTACATCTACGTCAACGGTGGCGCTGTCAATGTCGAGAGAATCGGCGGCGGGCGCCTCGATGGAGGTTTCGGGGGCGGGTTCTGCCAGCTTGGCGCCGGGAAGCACAAACATGTAAATGTCGTCGCCTCCCTTGCCGCCAATTCTGTTCGACGAAAAATAGCCGACAACATCCTGCCGGCCAAACGTGTTGACGTGAAACGGATCTATCACAAACGAGAAGTCGTCGGCGCTGCTGTTGACGGGCATACCCATGTTTTTGGGCGCTGCCCACGCGCTTCCTTCCTCCTCCTCCTTTTTGACCGAAAATATGTCCAGCCCGCCCATGCCCGGATGACCGTCGGACGAGAAGTAGAGCGTCCCGTCGCTGTTCAGGAAGGGGAAGACCTCGTTGCCCGCCGTGTTGACCGGCGAGCCTGCGTTGACCGGCGCGCCCCAGCTTCCGGTGGACTCGTTCTTTTCGCAGTACCACAGGTCTACGCCCCCTACCCCTCCCGGCATGTCGGACGCAAAGTACAGCGTGCTGCCGTCGCTGCTCACGCAGGGGTGCATCACCGAGTACTGCCCCGGCTTGTTGTGCACAAACGGATGCGACTCGCTTGCCCACGCCCCGCCGGTGCGGTAGATGGCGTAGATTTCGAGCATCACCTCCTCTACGCGGACGTTTTCGCGTCCAAGGGTTTGCTGCGAGAGCTTGCTTTTTGTGCCGGTACGGGTGTAGTACACCAGCTCCCTGTCGTCTGCCGCCATGCCAAATGGCCCAACATGCGTGCCCGGCTTGTTGATGGCAACCGGAAGCTTTTGGTTTACCTTCCACGACAGCGACTCTTCGCCCTCTGCGCACGTGGCGGAAAACGCCTGCGAGAGGTAGGAGCCTTCGCTACGACCCTTGTCGCAGCCGGGCCTCTCCGCAGGGCGGTCGGAGCTGAACAGCATTTCCTCTCCCGAGCACACCGTCACGCCCCAGTCCGAGTAGCACGTGTTTAGCTCATCGAGGTTGGTAACTATGTGGCGCGTAGGGCGCTTGCTCATCTGCTCGGCGTTGTTGCAGGTGGTTATCAGCCGCTGCGCCTGCTCGGTATACGACACGCCGGCCGACTGCGACTCCTTGGCTCGCTTGCGCGCCTCGGCGTACTTGCCGTTGCGCAGCAGCACTTCGGCGTACTCGTAGAGAACGGCGGCCTTGTTGGGGCTTCGCAGGAGACGCTCGTAGACGCCCTCGGCCTGCTCAAAGTCGCCCAACGCCCTGTAGCAGTGCGCTATCCCTTGCAGCGACGCCATAGCCACCTCCGGATTCTTGTGCCGCTGCTCCTTTTCGTACAGCTTGATTGCGCCCAGGTAGTCGCCACGAAGCTCCAGCTCGCGAGCCTTGACCTGCGTGCGCGTCTCCCGTGCCGCCTGACCCTGTAACGACAGGAACAGGCTTGCAACGCCAATGATTAAATACCGGTACAGCTTAATATAATTCATAATTTACAGTCGGATAATTCATTGCTCCCCCCTGCGGGGAAGCAGCGATATACTGTGTTCCGCTTTTTTTTCTTTCGGCAGCTCACAAAAAAACACCTCCATTCGGCAGCATAGCCAACGAGCGCGGCCTTACCTCCAGCGGCTGCGGCGTATGGTCACTACTCCGCCGCGCTTATCGGTGGAGCCTTCGTCAAAATGCACCGTCAGCTGGTAGAAGTAGGAGCCTTCGGGCAATCCCGAGCCGGTAAACGCGCTGCTCTCGTCTGCCTGCGCCTCCTCGTAGTTTTTGTGCGTGTACACTACTGCCCCGTAGCGGTTGACTATTACTATCTCCGCGCTCTCCACAAGATCGCTCGCAAGCTCCTGTATCACGAACTTGTCGTTTTTGCCGTCGCCGTTGGGCGAAAATGCCAACATAATAGGCCACCCGTCCAGCACGGAGAACAGGTTGAAGCGGGCAGTATCGGCGTTGTCGGATTTCTCATCCTCCGCCTCCTCGAACAAGCTGCTTGCGGTAAGGCTCGCTATGTTCTTCATGCTTCCCTTTGCCGACAGGTTATCAGGCGCGACGGTGACC
>JAIRSZ010000002.1 GCA_031255195.1 Prevotellaceae bacterium
AACGACTTGTGGACGTGGATGGATAAAAATTTTACTGTAGACATGGCCGCATCATACGCTTTCAACAGAAATATCCGTTTATTTATTGAAGCACAAAACTTGACCAACGAACCTGTACGGATGTACCTTGGCGACAAATCCCGCACCAAAGACCTTAGAACGGTCTTCGATTCGGGGGCAAGTTGGCGTTCGCTGGAATGTGTTTTAGTTGACAATTAGCATAATCCATAAAAACAACAATTTTAATTATGAAAACAAGAAGTAATCTATCTGCAATTTTTTTGACTAACATTTTTCTTATGCTTACATACCTGTTCGCCTCGTGCAGTAGTAGCCAGACGAGCGCATACCAGCGCGCCGAGATGCTGGTAGAAGCCCCCAACTTTCGCGACCTTGGAGGCTACCCCGTGAGCGGAGGGAAGCAAACGGTTTGGAGGAAAGTATTCCGCTCGCAGTCATTTGCCGCGCTGAGCGATAGCGATGTTGAGAAGGTAAAGACGCTGGGCATAAAAACCGTTATTGACTTTCGCGACGACAGCGAGGTGAAAAAAGCGCCCTCGCGCCTGCCCGCCGGCGTAAACGTAGTTCGCCTGCCCATTGGCGTTGGAAACAACGAAACGGCGTTGCGGACGCTACAGGGTTCGGCATCAGGAACGCCGGACAGCGCACAGTGCGTGCGCTTTATGGAGGAGGCCAACCGGAGATTTGTAGCGGAGTTTGCGCCTCAGTACAAGGCCTTTTTCGCCATTCTGCTGAAGCCCGAAAGCTACCCGCTGGTCTTTCACTGCACGGCAGGCAAAGACCGCACCGGATTTGCGGCGGCTATGCTGCTTAGCGCGCTGGGCATGAGCTGGGATGCGGTAATGGATGACTACCTGCTGACCAACACCTACCTGAGACCGCAGGCTGTTATGCCTCAGACGCCTCAGCAGCGCCTGCCTGTCCTGCGGCAAATGCTGGGTGTTCAGTCTTCCTACATAGAGGCGGCAAAGGACGAAATCGAAAAGCGCTACGGAAGCATTGACAGCTACTTGGAAAAGGCGCTGGGCGTTGGAAAGCCGGAGCGGAAAAAGCTGGCGAAGCTTCTGCTAAAGTAGCTTGCGCCTCAAATCTTTTTTGCTGAATAGCGAAGGATTACCCGCACGGATAATCCTTCGTTTCTTTTGGGCGCACCGTGCACAGGAAGCATGAACGGTGGTGGTCGGGATTGCTTGACGAGCTACAGCGCTTCCATTAGCGTTTTTTTGATGGCGTTACCGTCAAAGCCTGTGTTGAAGAATATTTGCTCGCCCTGCTTGTTCAAAATCAGGTAGGTCGGAATGCCTGTGATTCCGAATTTTTTCTCCAACTCGTTCATTTGGCTGTTTTTCAAGCGAAAATGTTCACCCGAAATGGAGGGTATCATATTATGCCATACGTTTATCGGCGAGGATTCGTCCGTCAGGTAAACAAACACAACCCCTTTTTCCTTGAGCATGCCTTTGTCCGGCTCAAATTGCTTCATGGCCACACGGCATGGGCCACACCATGTTGCCCAAAAGTCAACCAAAACAACTTTACCCTCAAATGTTTTCATGATTTGGGTAAAAGTTTGCTTGCCGTCCGTTTCGGGCGTTTCGTGAATTGTGTATCCGCCCTTGCGCCTGTTCACTTCGATTTGCGCCAGCAGCTCGTTGATTTGCGCCAGCAGCTCGTTGTTTTTGGCAGTCAGGTAGTCGAGGTAAAATTGGTTATCCATCAGGGAAAGCCTCTGTAAATCGTCGGCATCCAGCGGGGTAAATTCTTCCATTTTTTGGCAGATTAGCTGCACTTCCAGCAAATCAAATGCCACTCCGCTGTCCGTTCCTAAAAGACGCGCTAACGTGGCTGTTTTTTCTTTCACCTGCTGCTTTTTATGGGGCAACGCTAACTCTGCGGCATACTTTTCGCTAAAAGCCATTAACCGCTCTCGTGAAACTTCATTAGACGCTGTTGAGAGATTCTCCACCTCTTTTAAGATGTTATTCATCTCTTCAAAAGTCAGCACCTCTTTACTGTTTAACTCCATCATTAGCCGGAATGTTTGTTCTACTGCAGCCAGCGCGGTAACCGATGTATCCGTACATAGCGGGAGCGTGTTGTTTGCCATTTCCATCTGCTCGTGGTTCAGCTTGCCGGTATTCACTATTCCACGGATAATCAGCAGGTGTTTGAATTTCAGCCTTTCTTTGGCGGCGGGGTTATCCAGCGCCGTGCTGTCCCTCAAGAACGTCGCAGCCTCCAGCTCATCGGGCGACAGCTTGCCGGAGTTGATAAGCGCCTGGTAGGTATCTTTTGAGGTGAACGTAATGCGACTTTCGGTTTTTTTTAAATATTGGCAGGAGTTAATGATGTAGCTACAGTTGAAGTCGTACAGGAGGCGAGGGTCGTTAATAGAAGCGTCCTTCAGGAAAGAGTAGAATTCATCGTTCAAATCCGGCTCGGTAAACCCCGTTAACGGATCTTCGTGGCTCAGGTTGTGCGCCTTGCGAAAGGCCTCTCGCAGGTCGGAGTCTGCGAGCATCAAGAAATCGGCGGCAGAATACTGTATTGAACCGGTGGCAAACTCCAGCGCTTTTCGGGTCAGCCCTTTTTGCGACAGCTCGGCGGTAAGCGCGGCGACTTGACCCAGGATGTGGGCTTTGTACTGTTCGAGCGTCATCTCTGCTATAGCGGAAGATTTTTGGTTGTCGTATATTTGCTGCCGCAGCTCGGCTAAGCCGACGTCCTCCATCTGGTTGTTGATTTCGGCGTTAGCGCCGCCAAAGTAAATGTACTTGACGGGAGGGCATTTCAGCGATGCGATTGGCGTTTCCTGGCAGCTTTTTTGCCAGAGGTCAAAGTAAATGGTCGATTCTTCTGCGGGCGACAGCAGGATGTACTTGTTGTACCACGGAGCCGACAGGCGCAGCAGCACCTGCATGGTGACGACTAAGGGGACTTCCAGCTCGAAGCTGCCGTCACTCTGCACGTCGGTTTCGAGCATCTCCTGCACGCCGGTTACAGGGTTACTCACGTACACGTTTACTTTTGTGTTGATGGCGGGCCGGTATCCCAGCAGCGACCCCTTGAGCACAGCCTTGCCGTATTTCAGCTGCGGTGCAGGCAGCGCCTTTCCGTCGTCCTTGATGGCGGCGGCCTTTCTGACGTCTCGGGGCACAGACAGGCGTTCAAGCTGCACGTCTGGGGTTAAGGCAAGCCCGTAGATTTTGAAGCAGTGGTCGCAATCGCTCTCAATAAAATCAATTTGCCGGGTTGCAGTATCAACAGGCGGAAAAATCAGCGAAAAAACAATTTTCCCCGATTCGTCGGAGCGAATAAGCTGATTTAACGGGATGCCTTCGGAAGATTGAAGCATGTGCTTTTTGCCGTCGGCGTTGATGTAGGTATCGGAGGAAATCCGTATCTCGGTAGCCGGATCGGCGTAAATAACCATGTCGAGAATAGTCGAAGATTCGCTCAGCACAATTCGTTCGATGGTTACGTTGGAGTGGGTGTTGAAGGCGAAAGGAGGCTGATCAACGGTAGTTGTTCCGGCAGAAGCGGCGAGGCCGACGCCCGCCCATAGCAAAAGCGAAGCAGATAGCTGTTTCATGATTTGTTTTTGTTTTTGATTTTTTTTGATTTGGTTGTTATAATGTTTTGACAGTAATGCGAATCAAAGTTAGACAACGCTGTTTCAGCATCCTCCCGAAGAAGAGGGTGGGTGATGTGACATTTGTGTAAATAGTTAAATATCATCAATTTCGACCTTTTATTCGTGCTATAGCACAGCGAAAAAATACGCCTGCTCGGTTTCCTTAAGTTTTATTTAGCGGCAAATGTACGACAAATCTTTTGCAAATAGTGTAAATCAAAGGTGGAAAATTTATGCCCAACCTCATTTACACCTGATTCTATCGGCAAAACAACTTCTTTGTCAATTGGTTGAGAGCTCCTCCGCCAGCTTCATTCAATCGCCTGCAATGGGGATTGTAAGATAAAGCTTTACACCTTGCACATAAGGTTTTTGTTGAGAAAAATAAGTGTGAATCAAAGGGCGGGGAAAAAGTTTTGTGTGTTGCCAAGGTGCGGCGAGTGGCGTTGCAGAGCAATGGCGCGTGGGGAGGAAAAGGCGGGGGGATACCTGCGTTACTTGAATCTGCGGGCTTTTCATCGTGAAACCCTTTTCTATCCGAAAGTTATCAACATAAAATGTTAAAGTCTCGTTGATATTGAGTGCATAAGCCCTCGCTGCACATTGTACATGATTGATTATGAGCGTATTGTTATTGACAGCATGGAGGCTGCCTGTAGGTGTTGAAAACTCAACGCTGGAGATTTGTGGGTAAAAGTGTTGCATAATGGGAAGATATGTGTAACTTTGTACAATAAAAATCGCAGTTCATGTTTATAGGAAGCCATACGTGCAAGCTCGACGATAAGGGCAGAGTCCCGTTTCCCGCAGCATTTCGCGCCACCGCCGCATCAAGCGACGGTCAGGTGCGGCTTGTTGTGCAGCGGGAGTCGTCGAAATACCTTATGGTGATGACTAAGGCAGAGGGCGACCAGGAGGTGAATTTTTACAAGGAAACGCTCGATCTGTACGACGATGAGCAGCGTCAGCTCTTTGACCACCTGCTGGAAAACATGGAGGCTACCGATTTGGACTCTGCGGGGCGCATACAGCTGCCCAAGCGATTTGTGGAGCAGGCGGGCATCGGCAAAGATGTGGTCTTTGTAGGCATGGGCAGCAAGGTGAAGCTCTGGGATAAGGCAACCTACGACAAGAGCACCATGTCCGACGACGAGGCGGCGGCGCTGCGGAGAAAGTACCTGAGAAGAAAGGAAAAGTAGCGCGTGGAGGAGGATCTTTGAATATGTTGAGCGCATACCATGTGCCGGTTTTGCTGAAGGAAAGCGTAGACGGGCTGGCGGTGAAGCCGGACGGCGTTTACGTTGATGTAACGTTTGGCGGCGGCGGCCACTCGCGGGAGATACTGACCCGCCTGGGTAGCAGAGGTCGCCTGATAGCGTTTGACCAGGACGGCGACGCAGAGCAGAACGGCGCGGCGATGGACGACAGGCGGCTCACGCTGGTGAGGGGCAACTTTCGGTTTTTGCGCAGCTACCTGCGCTGCCACATGGCGGAGGAGGTTGACGGAATCATAGGCGACCTTGGGGTGTCGTGGCGTCAGCTCGACGCTGGCGAGCGGGGTTTCTCCTTCCGGTTTGACGCGCCGCTCGACATGCGGATGAACAGGCAGGGCGGGCGCACGGCGGCAACGCTGCTCGACGTGTGCAGCGTGCAGGAGCTGAGCCGCATTTTTGCCGAATACGGCGAGCTGAACAACGCGCACAAGGCCGCCAGGCTTGTGGATGCGGCGCGGCAAAAGTCGCGCATTGCGACAACGGGCGAGCTCGTGGAGGCGCTTCGCCCCGCGCTCCCGCCGTTTGACGAGCACAAGTATCTTGCCAGGGTCTTTCAGGCGTTGCGCATAGAGGTAAACCACGAGATGCAGGCGCTGGAGCAAATGCTGGAGCAGGCGGCAAAGGTGGTGAAAAAAGGAGGAAGGCTCTCCGTTATCACCTACCACTCGTTGGAGGACAGGATGGTGAAAAATTTTATCAGAAGCGGCAGCGCAAGCGGCAACGCCGAGAAGGATGTTTTTGGCAGCGTGCACGCCCCGTTTGAGGCCGTGAACAAAAAGGTGGCGCTCCCCGGCGAGGAGGAGGTGCGACAAAACCCGCGGGCGCGGAGCGCAAAGCTTCGCATCGCACAAAAAGTAGCATAGCGTATGTTTTTCAAGAAACCGGTGGAATTTGAGGACGTAAAAGAGCTGAAAAAAAAGACAAAGCTCAAGCTGACCGACGTGATTACGGGCAACGCCAACCTGCGCCGGATGCTGAGCGACCACATGGGCTTTGTACTTCTTTTGGCTGCGCTTGGCTTTCTGTACATCCTCAACCACTACGCAGTGGAGAGCAAGGTGAAGCGCAAGGTGGAGCTCCAGGAAAAGGTGAGCAGCCTGAAGGACGAGGCAACCGCCGCGCGCGCGCAGCTCATAAGAATTACAAGCCAATCCAGCGTGATGCGGGAAGTTGAGCGTCGGGGGCTGAACTTGAAGGAATCGCAAACGCCGCCTGTGAGAATAGCAGGCGGCAGCTGATTGTTGAACTGAAAAATTAAAACAGCGTAAAAAGTAAAGTATTTGCAATGTCTGTAAAATCTACCATAATAGTTCGCTTCTTTTTCATGTACTTTTTGCTTGTCGGCTTCGCTATTGTCGTGGTGGTGCAAATGGTGCGGATTGTTACCGGTATGGATGGCGGGCAGTATCAGAAGGACAGAATAGGGGAGAGGATACATACGGAAAAAATAATTCCGGTTAGCCGCGGCAACATCCTGGCGCACGACGAGAAGCTGCTCGCTACGACCATCTACAAGTACAAGATATTTATCGACCTCAACGCAAAGGGGCTTGACGACGCAACCTTTAACAAGTACGTAGACTCGGTGGCGCTGAACCTGCACAGCGTGATTGGAGAAAAAAGCGTTGAAGCCTACGCCAAAGAGCTGCGAGCCGACCGCCGGAAGGCGCTTGGCGATACTAAAAAGAAAACGTTCCGCTACCGTCCGCTGGCAGGCCGCTCCGTTAGCTACAGCGAGATGAAGGCGCTGAGCGAGACTCCGCTGCTGCGCCGCAACTCCAACAGCGGCGGGCTGATGGTGGAGACCCAAATAAGCCGCCTCCAGCCCTACGAGTCGATGGCGCGCAACACGGTAGGCCGCACCAATAGCGATGGCAACGGGTACATAGGCATTGAGTATTTTTTCAACAAAGAGCTGGCCGGCAAGCAGGGCATGGCGAGGCTGCACAGAACGGTGGGGAAAAAGCAGTGGATACCGTTGCAGAGCAAGCCCGACGTAGAGCCGGTTGAGGGCAGCGACATTATTACAACGCTCGATGTTGATTTGCAAGAAATGGCGGAGGGCGAGGTGGTGAAAAGCCTGCTCAAAAACCCCGACTTAGAGTGGGGCACTGCCGTGATTATGGAGGTGGCTACGGGCGAGGTGCGCGCCATTGCCAACAAGAAGCGGGAGGGAAAAGATCGCATTGTAGAAAAGGAAAACTACGCGCTGTACTACAGCAAAGACCCCGGGTCAACCTTCAAGCTGGCCTCATTTATGATAATGCTGGAGAAAAACCTCAAGCTCACCGACTCGGTGGATACAAAGGACGGAAAGATAACGAGGTACGGCCATTCGTTTAGGGACGAAGGCTCAAGAGGCGGGATGCTGACTATGCAGCAGGCGTTTGAGAAGTCGTCGAACGTGGGGACGATAGAGCTGTTGAGAAAGCTCTACGGAGACAAGGACGGCAGGCGGGATTTTGCGGAGCGCATAGAGGCGCTCAAGCTGAAGGAGGTGGTGAACTATGACATCTCGCACGGCAAAACGGGAGTTGTGCCCAACATCAAGTCGGTTGATAAATTTTCGGGGCTGACGCTCGAGATGATGAGCATTGGCTACGAGCTGGAGATAACGCCAATGCAAACGCTGGCGCTCTACAACGCCGTGGCCAATAACGGGGTGATGGTTCACCCCAAGTTCATAAAGGCGGTGCGACAGGATGGCCGGGTGGTAAAGAGGTTTTCCACGCAGGTGGTGCACGCCTCCATCTGCTCGAAAAATACGCTGAACAACCTGCGCCTGCTGCTGGAAGGGACGGCAGAAAACGGCACGGCAAGAATGGCGCGCAGCAGCGCGTTCAAGGTAGCCGGCAAGACGGGCACCGCCTACATTGCCGAGCCGCGCTACACCAACCAAAAGTTGTCGTCGTTTGCGGGGTACTTTCCCGCCGACAATCCGATATACAGCTGCATTGTGGCGTTCAAAACGTTCAGCACGCCCAACAACACCTACGGAGGAGCTATTGCCGCTCCGGTGTTTAAGGAAATAGCGGAGAAGGTGTACGCCCGCTCCGTTACGTGGCATCCGCCCATTACGGACAGGAGGCCGCCCCCCGAAGCGCCCTACACCAAAAGCGGCAGCTACCGCAAGCTGGAGCAGGCGCTCGCCAAACTCAACATACCCCTGAGCGCCCAGCCCAACGCAAGCGAATGGGTTACCACCGAACAGCAGGGCAACGAGGTGGTTGCCCACAATCGGGGAATGGTGAAAGATCTTGTCCCCAACGTCAAAAACATGGGGCTACAGGACGCCATTTACGTTTTGGAAAATAGCGGGTTGAGGGTGCGCTTTTCGGGGAGAGGAACGATACAGCAGCAAAGCCCGAATCCGGGAACTCCCTGCGCCGCGGGAGATGTAGTGGCGCTAACGTTGAGCTATAATGAATTTTGAAAAATAAAAATATGGTTTTTGCAGAAATACTAAAGCAGGCAGGAGCGATGACGGTGCACGGCAACGCCAACGTTGATATTACCTCCATCAGCAACAGCAGCAGGGAATCGGGTAGGGGATGCTGCTTTGTTGCGCTCAGGGGCGCGCAAACCGACGGACACCTCTTTATCCCCGACGCTGTTGCGGGCGGCGCGGTGGCGGTTATCTGCGAGCAGCTGCCGGAGACGCTCAACCCCGACGTTTGCTACGCCGTGGCGAAGGATAGCAGCAGCGCGGCGGGATTGGCGGCGGCGGCCTTTTACGGCAACCCTTCGCGCAAGCTGAAGCTGGTTGGCGTGACCGGCACTAACGGCAAAACCACCACGGCAACTCTCCTCTACCGCCTTTTCAGGGCGCTGGGGTACAAGGCGGGGCTAATCTCCACGGTGGTTTACCGGGTAAACGACAGGGCAATCGAGGCTACCAACACTACGCCCGACTCCATTACCCTCAACCGGCTGATGAGCGAGATGGTGGAGGCGGGATGCACCTGCTGCTTCATGGAGGTGAGCTCGCACGCCATTGCGCAGCGGCGCATTGAGGGGCTGAACTTTGCGGGCGGCATTTTCAGCAACCTTACGCACGATCACCTCGACTACCACAAAACGTTTGAGGAGTACCTCAAGACCAAGCAAGCGTTCTTTGACGGGCTGCCCGGAGAAGCCTTTGCGCTCACCAACGCCGACGAGCGCAACGGGCGGGTGATGGTGCAGAATACGCGGGCGCAGGTAAAAACCTACGGGCTGCGCACGCCTGCCGACTTCAAGTGCCGCATTGTGGAGCCACACATGGACGGGATGCTGCTCGATCTGAACGGGACGGAGGTTTGGACGAAACTCATAGGCGATTTCAACGCCTACAACGTGTGCGCCGTCTACGGGGCGGCAATGCTGCTTGGCGCGCCGCACGACGAGGTGGTGCGCATCATCAGCACGCTCGACTCGGTGGCGGGGCGGTTTGAGTACGTGAAGTCGCGCACGGGCATTACCGCCATCGTTGACTACGCGCACACCCCCGATGCGCTGGCTAACGTGCTGGGCACGATCAACAGGCTGCGCAGGGCTGGGCAAAGGCTGATAGTGGTGGTGGGCTGCGGCGGCAACCGCGACAGCACCAAACGCCCCATCATGGCGCGCGAGGCCTCCGAAAACAGCGACATGGCAATCCTCACCAGCGACAACCCGCGCAAGGAGAATCCAAAGGATATTCTGTCCGAAATGTATGTCGGCGTGAGCGCCGAGGCACGCGCGAGGACAACCGTCATTACCGATCGCCGCGAGGCTATCAAGGCGGCGGTGATGTTTGCCCAAAAGAACGATATTATTCTGGTTGCGGGTAAAGGGCACGAGACCTACCAGATTGTAGGCACAGAAAAATTCCACTTTGACGACAGGGAAGAGCTGGCGGCCGCTTTTGCAGAGCGCGACGGCAGCGGTGGAAATGAAAACGGAAATTGAAGGTAAAATGATTTTTCAAAATGATTTTTTTTAACTCATAACTCAAAAGGCGATGCTCTACCATCTTATGACATACTTAGGGAGCGTTTACGATTTTCCTGGCCAGCGGTTGTTTAGCTACATCTCGTTTCGCGCGGGCGTGGGCGTGTTGCTGTCGCTGGTGATGGGGCTGGTGTTCGGCAAGCGCATCATCAGGCTGCTGCAAAAGAGGCTTATAGGCGAGGAGGTGCGCGACCTTGGGTTGGAGGGGCAGCTGCAAAAGCGCGGCACGCCTACTATGGGCGGGCTTATCATCCTGTTTTGCATCCTTGTGCCAACGCTGCTGCTGGCCGACCTGACCAACATGTACACGTGGCTCATGATCATCAGCACGGTGTGGCTCGGCACGCTGGGCTTTCTGGACGACTACATCAAGGTTTTCAAGAAAAACAAGTCGGGGCTGCACGGCAAGTTTAAAATCATTGGTCAGGTGGGGCTGGGCATAATTGTGAGCCTGCTGCTCTACTCAGGCGACGCTTTTGTGGTGCGCGACCGCCTTCCCGCCGGACATCCCGAAGCCCAGCGGGTAGCGGTGGGAGGCAGCACAGACGCTCCAAGGATGATTTACCTCAGCGAGGCGCACAAGAGCACAAAGACCACCATACCGTTCTTCAAGAACAACGAGTTTGACTACACCATGCTCGTCCCCGCCTTCCTTGGCGAGCATCGGCAGCTGGCGGGGTGGATTATCTTTATGCTGGTAACCATTTTCATTGTAACGGCGGTGTCCAACGGCGCTAACCTGACCGACGGCATGGACGGGCTTGCTACGGGCGTGTCTATCATCATCGGCATCACGCTGGGCATCCTTGCGTACCTGTCGAGCAACGTGATTTACGCCGACTACCTGCAAATAATGTACATTCCCAGCTCCGGCGAGATGGTCATCTTTATGGCCATCGTCATTGGGGCGCTCATAGGGTTTTTGTGGTACAACAGCTATCCGGCGCAGGTGTTTATGGGCGACACGGGAAGCCTTGCGCTCGGCGGCATCATTGCCGTGTACGCCATCATCATTCGCAAGGAGCTGCTCATTCCGGTTTTGTGCGGCATATTTTTTGCCGAAAGCCTGTCGGTGCTTATTCAGGTGTCCTACTTTAAGTACACCAAGAGGAAGTACGGCGAAGGGCGCAGGGTGTTCAACATGGCGCCGCTGCACCACCACTACCAGAAAAAAAATATGCCGGAGGCAAAAATTGTGGTGCGCTTCTGGATCATTGCAGCGTTGCTGGCCATTACCGCCGTGCTAACGCTAAAGGTAAGGTAACGCTAAGAGTAAAGAGCATAAGAGTTGAGAACATAAGAGTTGAGAACATAAAAGTTGTCGCTAATGGTTGAGGGGGCTGATTCCCAAAGCTTTGGGGGCTACTTAAAATAAAGAAAAACAAAGTTGAAAAAAAGGCTGGTCATACTTGGAGGAGGCGAAAGCGGCGTTGGGGCGGCTATTCTTGGGCGCGCCAAGGGCTTTGACGTTTTTTTGTCCGATGCGGGGCGCATTAGTCCGGCGCACCTCGATGTGCTGCAAGCCCACCACGTCCGCTACGAGCAGGACGGGCACAGCGAATCGCTGATACTGAACGCCGACGAGGTGGTGAAAAGTCCGGGCATACCGGACAGCGCACCGCTGGTGAAGAAGCTGACGGCGGCAGGCATTCCCGTCATTGCGGAGATAGAGTTTGCGGGGCGCTACACTAAGGCCAAAATGATTTGCGTGACGGGCAGCAACGGAAAAACTACCACCACCTCGCTTATCTACCACATGATGGCAGGCGCTGGACTGAACGTGGGGCTGGGCGGAAACATCGGCAAGAGCTTTGCCTTGCAGGTGGCGTTCAAGCGTTACGACTACTACGTGCTGGAGCTGAGCTCGTTTCAGCTCGACAACATGTACCACTTTAAGGCCGACGTTGCCGTGCTGCTCAACATCACGCCAGACCACATGGACAGGTACGGCTACAGCCTCGAAAACTACGCGAGGTCAAAGTTTCGCATTGCGCAGAACATGGACAAAGAGGGCTGCTTCATCTACTGCGCAGACGATGAGGTGACGATGAAATATTTGCCGGAGGCAGGAGTGCAGGCGCAGCTGCTCGGCTTTAGCCGGAAGCGCCAGCTGGCGCAGGGCGCATTTTTAAATAGCAACAACACAAAACTTGTATCAATGTATAAAAACGATGTTTTCGAGACGCTCGTGGACGAGCTATCGCTCAAAGGTAAGCATAACCTTTACAACTCAATGGCCGCAAGCATTGCAGGGCAGGCGTTGAGGATTAAAAAGGAGAACATCCGCAACAGCTTAATTGGCTTTGAAAGCATAGAGCACCGGTTGGAGCCTGTGCTGAAGGTTGGCGGAGTGCTGTTTATCAACGACAGCAAGGCTACCAACATCAACTCCACGTGGTACGCGCTGGAGAGTATGACCACTCCTACCGTGTGGATTGTGGGCGGGGTGGACAAGGGCAACGACTACGGCGAGCTCGCCGACCTGGTGAGGCAAAAGGTGAAGGCCATTGTTTGCCTGGGCGTTGACAACCGCAAAATTCACGAGGCTTTTGAGAGCATGGTGGGCATTATTGTAGATACGCGCTCGGCTGAGGAGGCGGTGAAGACGGCCTACAGCTTGAGCGACAGGGGCGATACGGTGCTGCTTTCGCCGGCCTGCGCCAGCTTCGACCTCTTTCACAGCTACGAGGACAGAGGCCGGCAGTTTAAAAATGCAATACGATACCTGTAGAAAATAAACGTTTAGCGTAAGGCAATTTGTAGTTAAAACAATGAGCAACGTTGAGAAATATCTGAAAGGCGACAAAACCATCTGGTTTATTGCGCTGCTGCTGTCCATATTTTCGCTGCTGCTGGTTTACTCGTCCACGGTGGCGCTTTCGTCGCGCGCCGAGAACGCCGAGCCGTTCGACTTTTTTATGGAGCAGCTGCTGTTCGTGGCGGCGGGCTTTGCCCTCATTTACGTCACCTCGCGCACGCCCTACACGCTCTTCATGAGCATTGCCCCCATTGCCTACGCCGTAAGCCTTGCGCTGATGACGCTCATGCTGCTCATCGGGAGCAGCCACAACCAGGCGGTGCGCACGCTGCTGTTTTTCCAGCCCGCAGAGCTGTGCAAGGTGGCGCTCATCCTCTACGTCGCGAGGCAGGTAACGCTGCGGCAAGACCGCATTAAGGATTTCCGCAAGGGCTTTCTCCCCATCATGCTGATGATGCTTTTGATGATTTTGCCCATCTTCCTGACCAACTTTTCTACGGCAGCCATACTTGCCCTTACGTGCTTTGTCATCCTGTTTATTGGCCGCGCGCGGCTGCTGCACCTCCTTGCCACTGTAGCGGGGCTGGCGGTGATGCTGGCGTTGGCCTTGTGCCTCACAATGGTGGTGGTTGAGGCCGTAGATGTAAAAAAGGCCAGCAAGGGAAAGGTTACCGGTATGCTCGCCGTGAGCAACAAGATTATCAACAAGACGCGGCTTGAAACGATATACCGCCGCCTGGAGGCCAAGCACGCCGACAGCGTCGACGGAAGCGTTAGCCGTGCTAGCGCGCTGGTGCAGTCGGACTATGCGCACATGGCAATAGCCTCCAGCGGGCTGATTGGCAAGGGGCCGGGCAACAGCGACATGCGCTACTACCTGCCCGAAGCTTACAGCGACTTCGTATTTGCCATTGTGGTGGAGGAGTACGGCGTGGTGGTGACCTGCCTTCTAATCCTGTGCTACCTCATCTTGCTGTTCAGGGTGGGCGCTATGGTGCGCAAGGCAACGCACTTTTTCCCCGCTGTGCTGGCCATCGGCATTATTACGCAAATTTTGGTGCAGGCGCTCGTGCACATGTCCGTAGCTACGGGGATTGCGCCGGTCACCGGACAAAACCTGCCCTTAGTGAGCAAGGGCGGGTCGTCAATGCTGTGCACCTTCCTCCTGCTGGGCATGTTGCTTAGCATAAGCCGCAGCCAGGAGAAGGAGACGCTTGAGCAGGCTCGCAGCGCCGCCGCCGCCGCTCAACCCACCGTTGGCCACGGCAGCGAAGAGACCGCCGCCGCTGGCGAAGAAGCGTTGGCGGTAGAAGCAATTACCAGCTTAAATCCTCGATCCACGGTATGAAAAACAAACGAATCATAGTAAGCGGCGGCGGCACGGGAGGGCACATCTTTCCGGCGATAGCCATTGCCAACGCGCTCAGGCAGCTCTGCGAGGACGTGGAGATACTGTTTGTGGGAGCAGAAGGCAGAATGGAAATGGAGAAAGTCCCCGCGGCAGGCTACAGGATAGTTGGCCTGCCGGTTGTTGGGGTAGAGCGAAAGGCGCTTTCGAGGAAAAACCTCTCTGCACCCGTAAAGATGCTCAAAAGCCTTCGGAAGGCGGCGGCGCTAATCAGCGATTTTGCCCCCGCCGTGGTGGTAGGCGTAGGCGGATACGCCAGCGCTCCCACCCTGTGGGTGGCGCAGAACAGGCGAATACCCACGCTCGTGCAGGAGCAAAACTCCTACGCAGGCGTTACCAACAAGCTGCTTGCCCGGCGCGCCCGGAAGGTGTGCGTGGCCTACGAAGGCATGGAGCGTTTCTTTCCGGCAGAAAAAATTGTTTTCACCGGCAACCCCGTGCGGCAAGACCTTTGCGGCGTGGCGCAGCTCCGCGGCGAGGCGCTTGCCCACTTTGGGCTGAGCCAAAACAAAAAAACCGTCCTCGTTGTGGGCGGCAGCTTGGGGGCGCGAACGCTAAACCTGAGCGTGCTGCACCACATAGCCGACATTGCGGCGGCGCGCGACGTGCAGCTTATCTGGCAAACGGGCGAGGCCTACCGGCAGCACATTCAGAGCAGGCTTGCCGGACGGGAGCCGGGCAACGTGAAGGTGATGAGCTTCATTGGGCGCATGGACTACGCATACGCCGCCGCCGACGTGGTCATTTCGCGGGCAGGCGCGAGCGCTATCGCAGAGCTCTGCGTGGCGGAGAAGCCCTGCATCCTTGTTCCGTCGCCCAACGTCGCCGAGGATCACCAAACATCGAACGCGCGGGCGTTGGAGAGCAGGCGCGCCGCGCTGCTCGTGCCCGACGTCGAGGCGGTGCAACGCCTCGTCCCAACAGCCATGCAGCTGCTGGGCAACGAAGCCGAAAGGCAGGAGCTGGCGCTCAACATTGGTCGGCTGGCGTTGCCGGACGCCGCCGAACGCATTGCTCAAGAGACATTGAAGTTAATGAATAATTGATAGTGAATATTGATAATTAATAATGAATAATCCAATTGTTTTAGTTCGACAGAGGGCATATTTCTACCTCGCGTATGGACGCCTACCTGCTTCGCAGATGGACGTTTTCGCGGCGAGCAAACGGAGGAATATTCATAATTCATAATTTATAAAATGTAAATTGTAGTTCAAGGGTGAAGAATGTTTATTTTATAGGTATAGGAGGCATTGGGATGAGCGCGCTGGCGCGATACTTCCTGCATCGGCAAAAGCCGGTAGCCGGATACGACCGGACGTGCACTCCGCTCACGCAGGCGTTGGAGCGCGAGGGTGCGCTTGTTCACTACGAGGATGACGCTCTGCTGATACCCGACGTGTTCAAGAACAACGGCAACAACACGCTGGTGGTTTATACTCCGGCGGTGGGCAACGACAGCAGAGAGCTTGAATTTTTCCGCAAAAGCGGCATCCGAACGGTCAAGCGGGCGGAGGCGCTGGGCGTTATTGCCGTCGGCAAAAAGCTGCTGGCCGTGTCTGGAACGCACGGCAAAACCACAACATCCGCTATGCTGGCGCACATCCTCACGGAGGTGGGCGGCGGATGCAACGCCTTCCTGGGCGGAATATCCAAGAACTACGGCTCAAACCTCCTCCTGTCCGACGCCAACCTGATGGTGGCTGAGGCCGACGAGTACGACCGTTCGTTCCTGCACCTCTTCCCCGACGTTGCCGTGGTAACGGCCGTAGACGCAGATCATCTCGACGTGTACGGCAGCCTCGAGGAGGTGCAGCGCGCTTTCAAGGACTTTGTGAGCCACGTGAAGCCCAGCGGCGCGCTGGTCATAAAGAAAAAGCTGGTGCGCAACGGAAAACCCGCCTTCATGCAGCACTTCGACAAGCGCATATACACCTACGCCTTCGACGAGCACGCCGACTTTTACGCCTTCAACCTGAAGCCGCTCGAGGGCGGATACTTCTCGTTCGACCTCTACCTGCGCGGTCAAACGCTGCGTGGCTGTACGCTGGGCGTACCGGGCTGGGTGAACGTGGAAAACGCTGTGGCGGCGAGCGCGGCGGCTTGGGCGGCGGGCGTAAACCTGCGCCTCCTGCCCGAAGCGCTCAAGACCTTTCGGGGCGTGCAGCGGCGGTTGGACGTTCACCTCCGAACGCCCAACTTTGCCTACATTGACGACTACGCCCACCACCCCGAAGAGCTGCGGGCTGCCATTACGTCGATACGCGGCATGTTTCCGGGTAAGAAGCTGACGGGCATTTTTCAGCCCCACCTTTACTCGCGCACGCGCGACTTTGCACCGGCCTTTGCCGAGAGCCTCAGCCTGCTCGACGAGCTCATTCTGCTCGACGTTTACCCCGCGCGCGAAGAGCCTGTCGAGGGCGTTTCCTCGGCGCTCATCTTCGACAGGGTGAGCATTGCCGACAAAACAATGTGCAGCAAGAGCGACCTGCTGGGCGTGCTAAGGGGCAAGCAGGTAGAGACGCTCGTTACGCTCGGCGCTGGCGATATTGATACGCTGGTGGAGGAGATTAGAGACGAGCTGAAGGGGAGGAGCAAAGGGTTAAGCGTAGAGAATACTACGTCCTGCGAAAGCGCGGCAACCCGATAGCAGACGCGCCCCGAAGGGACGGATATGAGTTTAACACGATGAAGAGGATTGTAAAGATAACCCTTGCTGCGGCGTTGGCTGTGGCGGTAGTGGCAGCGGTTGCGGCCACCATGCTCCACGCCCGCCGCGAGGCCGAAAAGGTGTTGTGCACCGGCCTTCGGGTGGTTGTTGCCGACAGCGCCGTCAACCGCTTCGTGCGTAAAGAAGATATTCCGGCTATCTTTCGCAGGAGCGGCCTGTCCTACTTCGGCAGGAGGGTGGGCGAGCTGCCGACGGTGGAGATGGAGCAGGCGCTCACGAAGCGCAGCCTCATCCGGCACGCCGAGGTTTACTCCACCGCCGACGGAACGCTGCACGTGGTCGTTGAGCAGCGCAGGCCTGTGGTGCGGGTTTTCGCCCGAAACGGCCAGAACTTTTACATCGACGACGAAGGGTTTATCATCCGCCCCTACCGGAGCTACACCTCAAACGTTCCCGTGGCAAGCGGGCACATCGTGTCGCCGTTTGGCGGCGACTTCACGGGGAGTATGCTGACCTTTTTTGAGGAAAAAAAGAAGCCCGATACCCTGCTCCGGCAGCTCTACGACTTTGCCCGCTACATCAGCGGCCACAGCTTCTGGCAGGCGCAGGTGGAGCAAATTTACGTTACCGATCGGGGCAAGGTGGAGCTGGTGCCCCGTGTGGGGGCGCACCTCATCCGCATGGGCAGCTTGGACGACTTCGAGTACAAGCTCCACAAGCTCGAGGTGATGTACGAAAAAGGAATGTCGCTGGACGGGTGGAACGCCTACGACGTTATCGACCTCGCCTTTGGTCGGCAGGTGGTGTGCAGGCGGCGAGAATTAAAAGCTAAGAATTAAAAACCAGAAGCTGGGAGATTAGGAGTGAAGAACTAAAAAATAAGTAACAAAGAGTTGAACGCTAAAAGGCAAAAAGTGCATTTCAAAGGCTTGCTTTACGCCATTCCGTAGCGTCCGCTAAGGAATAAAAATTTGAAGGCAGGTACGCTTTTAGCGCTTGGCTCTTAGTTGAAAAAAAAAAGATGGAACAGAGCGAATACATAACGGCAATTGACATTGGCACGACCAAGATTGCAGCCCTCGTGGGCAAGGTTACGGGCAACGGACGAATTTTGGTGGAGGAGCAGTACTGCACCCACTCGCGCGGCGTAAGGCGCGGCTTGGTGGAGAACGTTGAGGATACGGTGGACTCCATTAAGGAGTGTCTCGGCAAGCTCTACGAAAAAACGAATGTACGCCAGGAGAAAGTGGTGGTGGGTATCGCCGGACGGCACATATCGAGCCGGCAGGACAGCGCGAAGAAGATACGCCAAAACCCCAGGGCAATCATCACCCAAAGCGAGGTCGATGAGCTGCGAAGGCAGATGGATAACATCTCCCTGAGTCCGGGTCAGAAAATACTTCAGGTTATCCCGCAGGAGTATGTCATAGACAACATGCCGGTGGACAAGGCCGTGGGGTATCAGGGGAACGTGCTCACCGGCAACTACTACATCGTGGTGAGCGATGTCGGCGCAATGGACAGAATTAAGCTGTGCATTGAGCGCTGCGGGCTGACGCTCAACAACCTCGTCCTGGAGCCTATTGCCTCGGCCGAGGCGGTGCTCACCGCCGAGGAGCGGGAGGCCGGCGCCGTCCTGCTCGACATTGGCGGCGGAACGAGCGATATGGTGATTTACCACAAAAACGTTGTGCGCGTGGCGGAGGTCATTCCCTGTGGCGGCGAGGTTATCACAGAGGACATTCGCAAGGTTTACAAAGTGCCTCGGCAGGTGGCCGAGAAGATAAAGTGTCGCTACGGCTCGTGTTTCGAGGAATGTTGCTCGGACGACGTCATCATTCCCTACTACAAGGACGCGGCGCGGCGCGAGGTTGGGCACATCAGCGAGCGAAACCTGGCAGGCGTTATCTACGAGCGCATGGAGCAGATTATAGATGCGGTGGTCTACATCATCGGCGAGAGCGGTTTCGAGGACAAGGTGTCGAGCCTTGTGCTCACCGGCGGCGGATCGCTGATGAAGCATCTGCCCGAGCTCTTCCTGCTGCGCACCGGCCTCGACGTGCGCATAGGCTACCCCCGCGTGCAGCAGGTGGACGGCGGCGCGCGCGGCACGCTCAGCCCCATCATGGCCACCGGCGTAGGTCTCATGATGAGCGGATACCGCTCCGATGGCGGCAGCGGCGGCGGACTTATAGGCGGCTTTATTGACAAGATTAAGGGGAAGGTGACAAAATTTGCTACTGATATATTCACCGAAAACGACTCGCACCTGCTACAGTAGCGGCAAGCGGCGGGAGACAATATTTCTTTAGTGTTAATTATAAGTTTAAATTTTAGGCAATGGAAGATATGATTGAGTGGGGCGACTCCGGCAGCGGCGCATCCATCATTAAGGTAGTGGGCGTTGGCGGCGGCGGCTGCAACGCCGTTAACCACATGTACAAGCTTGGCATTAAGGACGTGGGGTTTATTGTGTGCAACACCGACATGCAGGCGCTCAGCAACAGTCCGGTGCCCGTAAAGGTGCAGCTGGGCAAAAAAATTACCGAAGGCCTTGGTGCAGGCTCGGAGCCTGAGCGGGGGCGAATGGCCGCTGAGGAGAGCCTGAACGAAATAGCAGAGCTGATGCAGGGCAACACCAAGATGGTCTTCATCACCGCAGGAATGGGCGGCGGCACCGGAACCGGCGCTGCGCCCGTCATTGCAAAGATGACCAAGAACATGGGAATCCTCACTGTGGCCATTGTCACCATACCGTTCCAGAGCATGGAGCCGCTGCGCATAGAGACCGCCTACAGCGGCATCCGCGAGCTGCGGAAGTACGTCGACTCGCTGCTGGTCATAAACAACGAAAGGCTCCTCACCCTCTACGGCGACCTCAAATTTTCCGAATCCTTTGCCAAGGCCGACGAGGTGCTGTGCACCGCCGCCAAGAGCATTGCCGAAATCATCACCGTATCGGGGCACATCAACGTAGACTTTGCCGACGTGCGCACGGTGATGCAGGATAGCGGCGTAGCCCTCATCGGCATTGGCCGCTGTTCGGGCGAAGACCGCGCCATGAGAGCTGTCAACCAGGCCATCACCTCGCCCCTGCTGTACAACAACAGTATTCGTGGCGCAAAGAAAATGCTGGTCAACATCATGATGGGCGACGGCGATAACGAGCTTAGCGCCAACGAAATCAAGAGCATCAACGGCGTTATCCGCGAGGAGGTGGGCGGCGACGGAATACCCAACATCAAGACCGGCGCAGGCATAAGCTCCTCGCTGGGCAACGAGGTCACGGTGAGCATCATTGCTACCGGCTTCGAGATGGGGGACATCGACATCCCCGACGACACGGGGGACAGGAAACCTCCTAAATCGAGCGCGTCCAAGGGGTCGCCCGAAATCCTCATACCTCCCATTGAGCCGGACGACGAGGATATCTTCCCCATAGAGACCATCATATCGAAAGGCGGCGATGTAAGGCGGACGGGGAGAAACCACCACTACTCGCCGGTGGACAGGGTTGCAGGCGTGGGCGTTGTGCCAAAAAACTTAGACCCGCAGGGGGTGCGCATACCCGCTTTGCTGGACAAGACAAAGCCCATCGAGGAGCTGGAGCGGCGTCCTGCTCGCTCTGCAAGGCAGACAGGGAGCAGCGGCTACGACGAAGGCGAAATTTCCAAGTATACCTTCAACAAAAACTCCAGCAGGTGGGAGACCACCGCTGCCGCATACATCAACGGAAAACCCGATTGACAGGGAGGAATTTCAAAACAACAACAACAAATAACAAAACACACAAAAGTTATGTCATTAGAGCAGCAAGTAGCGAGCGGCATCAAGGAAGCCATGCTCGCTAAGGAAGGTAAAAAGCTCGAGGCGCTGCGGGCTATTAAGGCAGCCATCCTGCTGGCAAAAACCGAAAAGAGCGGAGCCGCCGACCTCACGCCCGATGCGGAGATTAAGCTTCTGCAAAAGCTGGTGAAGCAGCGCAGGGAGTCTGCCGAAATCTACGCCCAAAACGGGCGTCCGGAGCTGGCCGAGAAGGAAACGTTCGAGGCTGGCGTTATAGAAGCCTACCTTCCCGCGCAGCTCAGCGAAAGCGAGGTGGCCGACGAGGTGAAGAAAATTGTTGCCCAGCTGGGCGCTACCTCCGCAAAGGACATGGGAAAGGTCATGGGGCTTGCCTCGAAAAACCTTTCCGGCAAGGCCGACAGCGCAGCTATAGCAAAGGCGGCAAAGGCGCTGCTCGTCGGCTGACGAACAGGAGAGCGGAATAATGGACACGCCGCGCCGGTGGATTTTTCCTGTTAGCGTCGAAACATTTTCAACCTTTGATTCGCATTGCTGAATTTGTGCGGATCAAGATAAAAAATTGCGTGACGTCAACGCGCATATACCGGCGGTGTAGCGGTTGCAAAAGTTCTACTTTGCTGTCAGCAAACGCTCGGCGGCGAAGACCTCCCTGATGGAAGGGTAGGAGGCGGCTAAGCAGGCGGCCGCTTTTTCGGCAGACAAAAATTCGGCCGTCTCAATTCCCTCCTCCGCCTGTGGGCGCAGCAGGCAGCGGCTGCCCGCGTAGCTCATGGCGTACCAGGTGGTTTGCTTGAGCACGTTGGTTTCCTGTAGCGTGTAGGTGTGGTAGGTAACGTGCAGCAGCCCCTGCAACGTTAGCCCGTCAATGCCGCACTCCTCCATGACCTCGCGGATGGCGGTTTGTTCCAAGCTTTCGCCCGCCTCGCGCTTGCCCTTGGGCAGGTCCCACCTGCCGTTGCGAAAAATTACCAGATACTCGCCGTCGCTGTTTTTAACCAGCCCACCGGCGGCCTCAATCAGCAGGTGGCGGCTGCAAAAGTGTGCCCATTCGCTCTCGCTCACCTGCACCTCGCTGTCGCAGGAGGACACCCTGTAGTAGTTTGCCATATAAAAAGCCAAAAAAAGTTTTGAAAAATTAAAGCCTCAAAAAACCTTGTAGAGTTTAAAGTTAAGCCCCTGCGCGCGGAGCGTCAAATCAGCACGCCGGCGCCCTCGCGCACCAGCTCGTAGGGCTGCACCGTGCAGTCGATAATGGTGGAGGGAACGTTTCCGCCCGCTCCGCCGTCTATAACGATGTCCACCAGCTTGCCGTAGCGCTCGTCCAGCTCGGCGGGGTCGGTGATGTACTCCAGCACCTCGTCCGGGCTTTTGGTGGAGGTGGTGAGCAGCGGACAGCCCAGCTGCTCGAGCAGGGCTACCACAATCCGGCTGTTGGGGATGCGCACCCCTATGCTCTTGCGGCGGTTTTGCAGCTTGTCCGGCACTTTGCCCGACGCCTTGAGGATGAAGGTAAACGCCCCCGGAAGATTTTGCTTGAGCACCTTAAAGGTTGGGTTGTCAACCTTGGCGTAGTCTGCCAGGTAGCTCAGGTTGGGAAAAACAAAAGAGAAGTTAGCGTCTTTGCTTTTCACTCCCTTTATGCGCAAAAGCGTTTCGTAGGCTTTCTTGCTGTTCAGGGCGCACATAAAGGCGTACACCGTGTCGGTAGGGCAGATAATCACGCCGTCCTGTTGCAGCGTGCAGGCTACCTGCGCAACCTCGCGGGCGTTGGGGTTGGTGGGATGAATGTGTAGAAGCATCTGTTTTTCGGGTTATGCTGATTTTGTGCCCTCGCTTTTTGCGCGAGCGTGAAGATTTTGTTCTCCTGTTTCACCGGCAACAAAAAAAGGGGCAAGCCCCTTATATCGCACCGCTACAACCACCTACCCTTGCTGCCTTCCGGCCCTGGGGGAATTCGGCAGGAGCTGGTCGTATAAGACTCACCCCAAAGCGGGCACAAAGATAGTACAATCTTTTTATTTCACAAACAAAACCCTTATCTTTGCACCAAATTTATTCGGATAAAACGTGGATGTATCAATTGTTATACCCTTGTACAACGAGGAGGAGTCGCTGCCGGAGCTCATGGCGTGGATAAAGCGCGTGGTAGATCAGAGCCAGCTTAGCTGCGAGGTAATCATGGTCGATGATGGTAGCATCGACGGCTCGTGGAGCGTGGTGCGGCAGCTTGCAAACGCCTACGGCGAAATGCTGCGCGGCATACGCTTTCAGCGCAACTACGGCAAGGCGGCTGCGCTTTTCTGCGGCTTTGAGGCGGCGCGGGGCGAGGTGGTCATCACTATGGACGCAGACCTGCAGGACAGCCCCGACGAAATTCCTGAGCTTTACCGCATGGTTGCCGTAGAGGGCTACGATGTGGCTTCGGGGTGGAAGAAAAAACGCTACGACCCGATTGATAAGCGACTACCAAGCAAGCTCTACAACGCCACGGTGCGTTACATCACCGGCATCAAGCTGCACGACTTCAACTGCGGCCTTAAAGCCTACAGAAAGAAGGTGGTGAAAAGCATCGAAGTGTTTGGCGACATGCACCGCTACATTCCGGTGCTGGCCAAGCAGTCAGGATTCAAAAAGATTGGCGAAAAGGTGGTGCAGCACAGGCCGCGAAAGTACGGCGAGAGCAAATTCGGCTGGAAGCGCCTCGTGACGGGCTTTCTCGACCTCATGTCGGTTGTTTTCCTGACGAGGTTTGGAAAAAAACCCATGCACTTTTTCGGGCTGCTGGGCATATTCATGGTCTTGATTGGGCTGGCAATGGCGGTGTACCTCGGTGTAGCCAAAGTTTACCGCCTGAATCACAGCCTTCCGGCAGGCCTCATTACCAACAGCCCCTACTTCTTCATCGGGCTAACGGCAATGATTATCGGCACGCTGCTTTTCATGTCGGGCTACCTGGGCGAGCTCATTGCCCGCAACGCAGGCGACCGCAACTACTACCTGATAGAGGAAAAAATATAGCGCGACATCTAACTTGCACAGAGCAGGTGAGCGGACGGGCTTACTTTGAGTAGCATTTACTGATTGAACTTACGAAAAGTGGCTGCTGCTGCTACCCGCAGATGGATAGATATGTCGTGCGTTTTAGGGTGAGCAGGTAGCCGCCACGCAGCACGCCACCACGCCGGCGGTTTCGGTGCGCAGCCGGCTGTTGCCCAAGCTGACCTCCACAAATCCGTTTTGCCGCGCCAGCGCCACCTCTGTCGGGCTGAAATCACCTTCGGGGCCAATCAGCGTCAGCGTGCGTCCGCAGGGCTGCACGGCGTTTTGTAGCGGAATCTTTTGCGATGCCATGCAGTGGGCTATGCACTTAACGCCGTCGAAGGGTTGCGCCGCAAAAGCGGCAAAGCTCTGCATTGGGTGTAGCGTCGGGTGGTACGCCTTGAGCGATTGCTTTACCGCCGCCGTAATTACCTTTTCCAGCCGCTCTGCCTTCACCACCTTGCGCTCGGAGCGTTCGCACAGCAGCGGTGTAATCTCGTCCACGCCTATTTCGGTTGCCTTTTCCAAAAACCACTCGTACCGCTCAATGTTTTTGGTAGGGGCAAGCGCCACGTGCAGGTAGCCGCTTCGCCTGCCCACTTCGCGCTGCACGTTGGTTATGCGCACCGTGCAACGCTTGGCGTGCGCGTCGGCAATCCGTGCTTCGTACAGGCCTCCGCGCCCGTCGGTGAGGTGCACGGCGTCGCCTGCGCCCAGCCGCAGCACGCGCGTGCAGTGCTGCGACTCCTCCTCGCTGAGCGTGTAGGTATCGCCGGATATGTCGGGGGTATAGAAAAGGTGCATCGGAGGTTATATTTTTGCAAGGTGAATCAAAAAATTATCTTTTGCCTGTTTTAATCCACGTGGCTTTTTTCCATAGCCATTCGAGAGGGCCTTGACGATGTGAACGCATCCACCGGCGGCTAAAAAAGAGCTGAATAAGAAACATTCCGATACCCATAAAGAAGCAGGCTGTGATACCGGTGTACCTATAAAGCCCCAATCCCCAGTTGTAGAAAAGGAATCCTCCAATAAGCGACTGTGAGAGGTAGTTTGTAAAGCTCATACGGCCATAAGGGGCTAAATGTTGAAGGATATGCCCAAAGCGCGTCAGGTAGTAGAGAAGGATTATTCCGGCAAACAGTATTCCCGTAAAGGCAGCGTTGGCAAGGGTAGACAAAGTAAGCGACAAAGGCGCAAGGACGGCTTCCCTGCTTATAAAATCGGGAATTACGGAGTTTAATCCGTAGAGAACGAAGAATGTCGTAATTGAGATAGCAAGTACGTTTAACCACAGCTTCAAATTTTTTTCCGAGCACGTCAGGGTCTTGCTTCGCCCGATTACCATTCCGAGCATAAACATTGCCGCCGTTTGAAGAATACGGCCATGTGTAAGCATCCACCCCATATTGGCAACATTTCCCGTCCATATAGCCGTTGTGCACATTTCAAGGAAAGAGCCTTCCTTTTGGACTGAATTTACAATGTCCCAATACGGCGCGTCTACAGGCGCGCCGGGAGCATAACCCGAATTGGCGAGGGCGTATACTATTTTCCCTATCTCGATGGGTTGAATGAGTAAAATCGCAGCAATCCACAACACGGAGCGGCTCGACAATCTACACACGGCGATTAGCACATATCCCACCAAGGCATATAAAACGAGGATTTCGCCGGGGAAAAGCGTTGAGTTGATGCACGCGAAGCCCAATAGCAGTAGCAGCCGCCATGCGAAACGCCCCCGAAAATCGCGCCCTTTTTGCTTTTGGGAGTTATCCTGTATGAAGAAGCTGAATCCGAAAAGCAGCGCGAAAATGCAGTAGGCTTTGCCGGAAATGGTAAAAAATACGCTGTCCCAGATTATCTTGTCCGTAAATACCAGAAATTGGCAGGTTTCTTTCGGAAAGCTGTAGAGGCTAAACCGTTCGATAAAATGGATAAGGGTGATTCCCATTACAGCAAAGCCGCGTAGTACATCGGCAACTTTTATGCGATTATCATTGGTTAATGTCGTAGGTAAATTCATGTGTTTTTATGGAATGTTTCGGGAAATGGGAGAGTGAATAAATCCGTATTGAAATTTGTCATTGGTATTTTTACAGCGGCAGCCAAAAGGCACAAAAAAACACGTTTAAACGTTAGGTGCGCAGAAATGCGCATCTAACGTTTAAACGTGCCCTGAGCATGTGCAATTATGCTCCAACGCTCAGCTTTCTTGCACCATCCTTGATGGCTACGTTGTATACGATAGGTTTGATGTTGAACTTCTTTTCGTATGCCTCGGTTGCTTCCTTGACGAAGCTGTCGCAGAGCTCATCTTTTACAAGGTTTATGGTGCATCCGCCAAAGCCGCCGCCCATAACGCGCGACCCGGCTACCCCGTGCTCCTTGGCCTTTTCGTTGAGAAAGTCGAGCTCCGGGCAGCTAACGGTGTACTTCAGGCTCAAGCCGGTGTGCGTTTCGTACATCTTCCGTCCTGCGGCTTCGTAGTCGCCCTTTTTCAGCAGCTCGCAGGTGTCGAGCAGCCGCTGAATTTCCTCAATAACAAACTCGGCGCGGATATAGTCAACGGCGCTCACCTGGTTGGCCACCTCCTTTAGCATGTCAAGGTTAGCGTCGCGGAGCAGCGAAACCTTGGGGTGTTTTTTGGCGATGGCGGCAACCACTCTTTCGCACGATTCGCGCCGCTCGTTGTACTCGCCTCCGAGCATGTGCGCTACGCAAGTGTTGATGAGCACCAGCTTGTACCCTTTCGGGTCAAACGGGAAGTACTCGTACTCCAGCGATCGGCAGTCTAACCGGATGAGCGACCCCTCCTTTCCGAAGCAGGAGGCAAACTGATCCATGATGCCGCACTTTACGCCCACGTAGTTGTGCTCGGTAGCCTGACCTGCCAGCGCAAGCTGTAGGCGGTCGAAGTTGAGCTTGAAGGTATCGTTTAGCGCAAAGCCTACGCAGCTCTCCAGCGCAGCCGACGACGACATGCCTGCGCCGAGCGGCACGTTGCCGGAAATCAGGATGTCGAATCCGGGGATTTCAGCCCCCTTTTTTGCCAGCTCTCGGCACACGCCAAAGATGTACTGCGCCCACCTGTCCTTTGGCTTATCCGCCTCGTTCAGGCCAAATTCGCTGCTTAGCGACACCAGCTGCGGATTTTCGTCGGGTGCATAGGCGCGAACTTTGGCCGTGCCGTTAGGCCGGATAATGCAGTAGATGGCCTTGTCAATGGCGCCGGGCAGCACGAAGCCGCCGTTGTAGTCCGTATGCTCGCCTATCAGGTTGATGCGTCCGGGAGCGGTGTATACAGCGCCCTCTGCGCCGTACAACTCCTTGAATTTCGTTGTGATTTTTGCTATGTCCATAGTTGTATGAGTTTTAAATGGTTTTTATAAATTCAGCGGATGAAAAAATACCTACTCAACGGCAATGTTTTTGTTGACGTTCTTGCACCCCGCCAGCGCGTAGTACAGAAGGTAAAGCAGGCCTGCAACAATTACCCAGTAGCTTGTGAGGTAGTCTCCCGAAATGTCCACTACGTAGTTTTGGAACAGCGGGAGTATTCCGCCGCCGCATACCAGCACCATGAAGTATCCCGACGCTTTTTCGGTGTACTTTCCAAGCCCTTCGACGGCGAGGTTGAAAATTCCTCCCCACATGATGGAGGTGCACAGGCCGCAGAGCACAAGCAGCGCTGCGCTAACAGGCACGTTCGCTACCCCGAAGAGAGCGTCCGGCGCGTTTTTAAATACGGGCAGGCTTACAAAGCTGGTCGTGGGGCAGGCAATGGCAGACGCAACAAGCACCAGCCCTAAAGCAGAAACGCCAATCATCATCAGCTTAGAGGAGACTTTGCTTGCTATTGATGCGCCGACTAAACGGCCAACGAGCATCAGCAGCCAGTAGGTGCCGGTTACAGAGGCTGCTATTGCTTCGGCATTGCCGCCGGCAAGTTGTATGTTGAGCACATCCAAGTCAGGGTTTTGCAGCCACTTGTTTAGAATGTTGGGGATACCAACTTCAATGCCCACGTATATAAAGATGGCCACCGCGCCAAGGATGAAGTGGCGGAACGAAAGAGGTCCGTACTTCGATTTCTCGTCCGTAACGGCGTTGGCTGGTTTTCCCTTCTCTGGAATAGAAGCAATGGCAATGGCAACAAACGCTACCGCAAAAACGGCTAAGGCGGCGAACATAAGCGGGAATACGTTCTCGATTTTTGCTTCGCTAATGCTGGGTAGCAAAATTCCCGTAAGGATGATAACCGTTGTTCCGCACAGGGAGTTGAACGTCCCTCCCACCTGTATCAGCTGGTTGCCGCGGTTGCCGCCGCCGCCAAGCGTGTTGAGCATGGGGTTGACAACGGTGTTGAGCAGACACATGGAGAAGCCTGCCACAAATGCGCCAAGGATGTAAATACCCATTGCGGAAATGTTGTCAATAACACCCGACAGCGTTTGTATCCCAACGCCGATAAAGCCGACGGCAATGGCAATCAACGCTGTTTTTTTGTAGCCCTGCCGCTGAAGCAGAAGCCCTGCCGGAACACCCATTATGGCGTAGGCAATAAAGTTGGCAAATACGCCCAGCGTACCCATCCAGTTGGGCACGGCAAACTGATTTTTCAGCACATCCCCCATGGGCGATGCAAGGTTGGTAATAAATGAGATCATTCCAAACAGGAATATCATCATAATAATGGCAACAATGTTGCTTTGATTTTTTTGCTGACTCATAATTGATAATAGAAATTAAATAGTTAATAATAAAGTTGTTCTGGTTATTTGCTGAATTTAAATATAGTCCGGCTTTCAAAGGTTTCCTCTGGGCGCAACGCCACAGAGGGATACTCCGGCTTGTTGATACTGTCTGGAAAATGCTGCGTTTCGAGGCACAGCGCACACCGTTCGGGGTACTGCTGACCGTTTTTGGCGGTGTAGCTTGCCTTCATCCAGTTGCCCGTGTAGAGCTGCACGCCAGGCTCTGTGGTGAAAACATCCATCACAATGCCGGTTTTGGGTGACTTTACCTGTGCGCAAAAGGAGAGCTCACCTTCGCTCTTGTTCAGCACGTATGTGTGGTCGTAGCCCTTGCCGAAGATGAGCTGCTGGAAGTTGTCGTTGATGCGCTTTCCCACTTCGCAGGGTTGGCGGAAGTCCATAGGCGTACCTTCCACGCTTTCCGGCTTTCCGTAAGGGATGGCCGTTTCGTCCGTCGGAAGGTAAGCGTCGGCGTTGATTTGGAGCAGGTGGTCGCCAATGTACGGGTCGCCGGCTCCAGACAGGTTGAAGTAGCTGTGGTTGGTGAGGTTTACAATGGTTGCCTTGTCGGTTACAGCCTTGTAGTCAATCTGCACGGCGTTGTCGTCCGTTAGCTTGTAGGTGACGGTGGCCGTCAGGTTTCCGGGGTAGCCTTCCTCTCCGTCTTTAGACAGGTAGGTTAGCTCCACCGTCTGCCCGTCAAGCTGCCTGGCGTCCCACACCACGGCGTTGAATCCTTTGATTCCTCCGTGCAGGTTGTTTACGCCGTTGTTGACCGCAAGGGTGTATTCCTTACCGTCTATGGTAAATTTTCCCTTGGCTATCCGGTTGCACGTTCTTCCGCACACAGCGCCAAAGTAAGGCTCTTCGGAAGATAAGTATTCATCAATGCTGTCGTGTCCGGTAACCACATCTACCAGCTTGCCGTCTTTGTCTGGAACGGCAAGGGAAACTATTTTTGCCCCGTAGCTGGTAACGGTCATTTCCAGCCCGTTGCTGTTGGTCAGGATGAAAAGGTCTACCGGCTTTTCGTCTACGATTTTTTGGAAATCCTCCCTTTTCAGCCCTGTGATTGAAGTTGTCTTGCTCATGGTCTCATATTTTTAGTTTGGGTTGTGCAAACGGTGAACAGCTACCTGGCAGAAAACTTGTAAACAGTTTCGCTGGAGTAGGTTTGCCCCGGCTGGAGCTCTGTGCTTGGAAAAGCCGGCTGGTTTGGCGTATCGGGGAAGTGCTGCGTTTCGAGGCAAAAGCCGTAGCGTTTTACGTATGGCACATCGCCAACGCCCACAAGAGTTCCGTCCAGGAAGTTGCCGGAGTAGAACTGCACGCCCGGCTCGGTGGTATATACCTCAAGCGTTCGTCCGCTGAGAGGCTCGTAGACCACGGCTGCCAGCGAGAGTTCGCCGCCGCCGGAGTTGAGTACCAAGTTGTGGTCGTATCCGCCGCCGTTGTTCAGCTGCTCGTTGTCGTCGTTGATGCGCTCGCCGATGGTGTGCGGCGTGCGGAAGTCAAAGGGCGTGCCCTCAACATCCACCGGCAGCCCAACGGGGATGAGTCCTGTGTCTACCGCCGTGTACTTGTCTGCAAGAATGGTGAGCTCGTGCCCCAGCACGTCGGGCGCTTTGCCTGCCGAGAGGTTAAAGTAGGCGTGGTTGGTAAGGTTGCAGTGCGTGAGCTTGTCGGATGTGGCCTTGTAGCTTATTTTGAGCTCGTTGTCTTTTGTCAGGCGGTAGGTCACCTCTACGTTCAGGTTGCCAGGGTAGCCTTCTTCGCCGTCCTTGCTCAGGTAGGTCAGCTTGAGGCCTACCGCGTCTTTTTCCATCAGCTCCTCTGCGCTCCACACCGCCTTGTCAAAACCTTGCAGGCCGCCGTGCAGGTGGTTAACGCCGTTGTTGGCGGCGAGCGTGTACTCCACGCTGTCGAGCGTGAACTTTGCGTTGCCGATACGGTTTCCGTAGCGGCCAATCAGCGCGCCGAAGTAAGGCCCCGATTGCAGGAAGGCTTCGCTGCGGTAGCCGTCGAGCGACGGGAAGCCGAGCGTGATGTTTCCTGCCACGCCGTCTCTGTCGGGCGTCCACAGCTCTGTAATAGTACCACCGTAGGTGGCTACTTTTAGCGTTACCCCTTTCCCGTTGGCAATGTTGGTAAGGGTGTAAAGGTCAACCTGTTGACCGTTGTGCAGACCAAATGGCTCTTTCAATATTTCCATTTTGCTGCTCGTTTTGCTGCCGCCACATGAGCACATTCCCATTGCTACGATGGCTGCGAGGTTTATAAATTTCCAATTCATGGTATAAGTGGTGATAAAATTTTGCCAAAAGTAAACATTTCTTTGTGTAAAAAAAACTCAGAGAAAAAAATATCGAACAACATTGCTGTGATTCAGCAAGCAACCGACATGTTAATTTGCTGTGGATGTACACGTTGCATTTTTACTTGGTGGCAAAAAGTTTAGCGTAATTTTTTGGCTCGCGCTTTTTCCAGTCGCCCTTGTGGTAGGCGTAGCTGACAATGAGCGGCGCTACGGTGGTGGCCTCGGCGTACACCATCTGCTCGTACACGGTGTCGACTTTTCCCCAGCTGCTGGCCTCCTTGAGCGTGGAGCTTGAACATGCGCCGTCGCGCACGTCGGCTACGGTGATTTGGATGGCGTACTTGTGCATGGGGACGTCCTTGCCTAAGCACTCGGCGCAAACAACCGTATCTTGGGCAAAGTTTTTTGGCACGCCGCCGCCTACCATGAACAGTCCCGTTACTTCGGCGGCGATTTTAATGTCGGTCAGCTCGCGAAAATCGGCCACAGAATCAATGGTGACGTAAGGCAAGCCTTGTTTTATGCGCTCCGTCTGGTGCATCACCAGGCCAAAGCCTGCGCTACAGTCGGAGAAGGCCGGCACAAAGATGGGCACGCCATTCTCGTAGCAGGTTTGAATGAGCGATTTTTTCTTCTTTGCGTTCGTGGTAAGCCACCTCCCGATTTCGCTAATAAACTCGCGCGACGAGTAGGGGCGCGGCTCGAGCGTGTCGGCTATTGCCTTGATGGTGGCGTCGCACGCTTGCAGCTCCTCCTCGTCGATGTAGGTATCGTAGATGCGGTCGATGTAGAGGCTGCGCAACTTTGCGTCGTCTACGTGCTGCGTGCCTCGGTAGTGGCTGTAGCCGAGCGCCTCAAAAAAATCCATGTCTATGATGGAGGCGCCGGTGGCTACCACGGCATCCACCATCCTGCACTGCACCATATCGACGTACATCTGCATACAGCCGCCTGCGCTGGTGCTGCCCGCCAGCGTGAGGATGTTGCTGCACGAGGTTTCATTCACCATCATTTGCAGAATATCGGCGGCACGGGCGGTTTCGCGCGAGGCAAACGACATGCAGCGCATGGCGTCGATGATTTCGACGCTATTTATTTTTTTTATATCTACATGCTTTACTGCTTCGCTGAGCAGCGATTTTTTTGCTTGGTTGGACATTTTAAAATTCAAAAATTCAAAGATTTAAAAATTCAAGGATTCAAAAACTTAAGGATTCAAATCACGCGATACGGATAAAAGAAAGTGAATTGAAATCCTGCTTGCTTACCGCTTTCCGTTTGGGAAAAACGGATATGCAAATTATTGTACATAAAATCATTTAAACCCGAAATTCCTCCGCCGATAATGGCGATTTTTTTCACCGGATTGTTCGCTCCTTCTTTTAATAATGTGTTTGTCAGCATTAGTACAGGGGGTCGTTCATAATTCAAATTTTTTATCTGCGTTAGCCTAAAACAGGATGGTAGTAGGATATGAAGCAGAGCGATACAAGCGCAGTTCCGTACTTTTTTTGCGGAGTGATTGTTTCGTAGAGGTACTTTATGTTCTCCAGCCGGAAATCATCCTCAAACCCGTTCACGTAAAGTTCGTTGAGGCTTGACAGCAGCAGCGCATGGAGGTCGTCCGGGCTATAGTCGCCGTAGTTTTCGCATACCAGCCCGCCGTACTTTTCGTTGGTTTTGCGGTTGTAGAGCCAGCCGTAAACGATGCCTGCGGTACCCCTCTCGCCCTTGCCCACCGTGCAGGCGCTCATGATGGACTCTACCACGCATCCGTGCGCCATGTTCGCCGGCTGTGGCACCAGGGTGGCTATGCCGGGGAGTATGGAAGAGTATGTCATAATGTTGTATTTTTCAATATTGGCGTCCTTGAGCGCGAGGTGGTAAGAGCCTGCGTGTACGGCAATGTCGCTTTCGCCTTTTCCGTGCGTTTCAAAGTAATCTTTGGGAATACGGCAACCCAGCGTGACGCCCTTTGCCATTCCTTCGGATAAAACCTGCTCGCTTGCTCCCGACGCAATTGCTTGCATCACTTTTTCTGTACCCGCAGCAATCGGATTGATGGTTTGATTCTTCATTTTCAGCTCATAAAATATAAATTGGTGAATAATCTACTTTTGTGGCCGCTCCGGTATACATCCGGTGCAACCGCGAAACAATCAGCCCCCGCTCGCCGGAGGCGTAATTATTTAGTACCATATTAGCAACGCTTGTTTTAGGTGGCTTATCAGATATTAAAGCGCACCGCTATGCTCGCCAGAAGGGAGCATAGTACAACATTCCTGTACACGGTCAGAATGAGCGTGTTGTTCAAAAGGAAGCAGCGTGAGTAAAGGCTTTTCATTTTAATTTATATGTTCAAAAAAAAACAGGCTTACAACCTGAAAAAACAAAAATTGACCTTTATTCTCGCACCTGATATTCTTGACTTAGGCATCAGGTTTTGAGAATGTTGTATTTCTTAGAGAAGGTCTCCCGTAGAAATTGCATGGGTGCAAAAGTAGCACAAAAAATTATTAATGCAATACCCCCTCAAAAAATATTTATTGAACGGGCAATATTATTTTCTTTGTAAAAATTTTTGCTGCTGTATATCAATGGTGTAAAAATACTATGCGGGGCGCTGTGGCGGGTTACCCGCAGGATTAAATGGGATATAATTCAATATATTTTTGTATTTTTACACCATCGTAAAAAGTTGCTGCCGCCAAGCAGTGTGTTTTCATTGAAAAATCAAATAAATACTTAATCGTATGCTGGTTGTTTTTCACCATATTATTTCGACTTCGAGAAGGTCTTTTTTCCTGGTTGCCGTTGGCCTGTTGTCAGCGTGCGCTACGCAGAAAAAGGCGACTAATGAGCGCGAGCGGCCTGCCGTCAGCTTCAACGAACAAAACCTGAATGCTCCGGTAGAACCTCCTGCTCCTGCACCCACATCTGAGCCTGTCAGATCGTCCGTTGATAAAAACAGCTCGAGAGATGCCGGAAAAGGCAAAAGCGGCAGCCGTCAACCGGCGAGAAGGTCGGCAGATAGTAACGATGACGGCAAGTCGGGCTACGACGATTTTGACGACGACGAAGCGGAGGAGGAGAGCAGCAACATCTTTTTCCAGTACGCCTCGTGGACGCTAAGCCCTGCGGCAAAGAAAGAGCTGTCGAGGGTTGCCGCCACCTTGAGGCGCAGCAAAAGCGCTCGCGTTATCCTCAAGGGGCACACGTGCAATACAAGCAGCCCGTCGGTCAACATTCGCCTCAGCCAGAAGCGCGCCGAGGCCGCCTCCAGCTACCTGCAACAGGCAGGCGTGAGCGCGCGGCGCATAAGCGTGGAAGCCTACGGCCTTTCGCAACCCTTGGTGCCAAACACCTCGGAGCGAAATAGGGCTAAAAACAGGCGCGTGGAAATAACGATTGAGGAGTGAGAATTGAAGAGCGCAAGCTGCCCCCTTTTGTAATGCCAATTATGTCAGAGGCAATTAATTCAAAATCCAAAAATTCTGCTTACTTTTGTGGCGTTGAATACCTCTAATGACCACTTGATAACAAAAAATATATATTCAAGATGAAGTTATGCTACTATCTGCTGGCTGCCGTGCTGGCATTGCAGCCGGTTACAGCGGACGCTGCCGCTGTCAGCGCTCCGGTAGTCCCGTTTGGCGATACGCTGTTTAGCGTTTACGGCAGTAGCAACGTCATGGCGGTGCAGAGGCGCGCTCAGCTTGCCACCGAAAATATTGCCCTGCTCGAAGGGGAGATGCTTTTTAACCCCGATTCGCTGGTTGTGATTGATGCGGGCGACGAGTACCTTGTTGTCTACCGCAGCTGGGTGCTTGTGGAGCTTACCGAGCAGCAGGCGGCTGCCTCAGGCCGACCTGTTCGCGAGCTGGCGCAGGCGTACCGCGACGCCATAGCCACCGCCGTTGTTGCAAAGCGCGCCGAGGACTCGTGGCTTGCCATTATCAAGCGGCTGGTGCTCGCCGTGCTCGTTGTTGCCGCAACCTACGCCATCATAAAGTATCTGAACTTGCTCTACCGCAAGCTGGTACTGCTGCTGAGGCGGCGCCGGACGCAGCCCCTAAGATCGCTGAAGTACCTTATGGACTCCAACCGGCAAGTGGTGGTGTTCCTTATGGCGCTGAGGGTGCTGAGGTACTTCCTTCTGGTGGTGGCGCTGTACATCTGCGCGCTTATTCTCTTCCGGCTTTTTCCGGCAACGCGCTGGCTCTCGGACACCCTGATAGGCTACATAACAACGCCGCTGAAAAAAATTTTTGTTGCTATATGGGACTACCTGCCCAACGTTTTCTACATCGCCATCATGGTTATCCTGTTCAGGTTGATTGTCAAGGTGCTGCGGATTTTTGCCGGAAAAATTGCCAGCGGGTCGCTTACCCTCAAAGGCTTTCAACCCGAATGGACAACGCCCACCTACCGCATCCTTCGGGTGCTGGTGGTTGCCTTTGCCATCATTTTTATCTTCCCGTTTCTTCCGCGCGCCGATTCGGATATTTTTAAGGGCGTATCGGTGTTTGTGGGCGTGCTGTTTTCGCTTGGCTCAACCTCCATCGTTAGCAACGTCATATCGGGGCTGGTGATTACCTACATGAACCCCTTTAAGGAGGGCGACCGCATCAAGATGGGCGAGTATCTGGGCGACGTAATAGAAAAAACAGCCCTTGTTACGCGCCTTAAAACCCCCAAGAACGAGATCATCACCATACCCAACTCCAACATCATGACAGCCCAGACAATCAACTACAGCAACTCGGCCAAGGATTACGGGCTGATTCTGCACGTGCAGGTGGCTATGGGCTACGAAGTGCCGTGGCGCAAAGTGCACGAGCTGCTCATGGAGGCCGGAGCAAAAACCGAGCACGTGCTGAAAGAGCCTAAACCGTTTGTTCTGCAAACAGCCCTCGACGATTTTTACGTGCAGTACCAAATCAACGTTTACACCAACGAGGCATGCAAAATGCTCGACATCTACTCCAGCCTGTACGCCAACGTGCAGGACGTGTTCCACCGCGAGGGCGTAGAGATGGTAATGCCCCACATCGCCTCCGTGCGCGATGCGAGCAAGGTGTCCATGCCGCCGGAGTACGTTAAGCCCGGCAAGGAGTACACGCCTCCGTTCAGGGTGTCCGTCGAAAAAAAGTAGCAGCTAAAAAAGTTAGGGTAGAGTGGTGGTGTAAAAGTATGCTGCTGCAAAAAGATTTGGCAATCGCCAACATTTACGCTAAAGCAGCTTCTTTGTGGACTTGATGGCAACAAAATCTTTCAGGTAGAAAGGCTCAAAGTACGCCACATCCTCAAAACGTTTTTCGACAAAAAGCTGCTCCGCCAGCCTCGCCATGCCGCTTGCCGATGCCTGCACCTCTACGAAAAAAGCGTTGGCGCTTTGCAGCGTCTGCCTGCACTTGTCCGTGCCGCTGCCGAAAAACACAACACGCCGCTCCTTAAGCTCCTCGGCAAAGCTGTCCCCGTCCACAACCTGCGCAGCAACCTCAGTCAGCTGCGCCCCCGTTGCGTCGAACAGGGCTGTGTAGACCTCCATGCGTCGGGCGTCGAGCAGCGGGCGCAGCAGGTCGGTGGGGTGCACCTCCGGCTTTGCCGCCGCCAGCGCCGCCAGCGCGTGCAGGCTGCCTACCGCCACGAGCGGCTTGCCCGCGCCGTAGCATAGCCCTTTGGCGACGCTTACGCCAATGCGCAGGCTGGTGTACGAGCCGGGGCCTTTGCTCACCGCCACAGCGTCGAGCTGCTGCGGGGTGATGCCGGCTTCGCTCAGGACGGCGGCAACGAAAGGCGCTAACTGTCTGGCGTGGTCGCGCTCTGGAGCGCTCTCCCTGAGCGCAAGCGTCTCCCCGTTGCGCGTCAGCGCAACGGAGCACACCTCGGCGGAGCTCTCTATGCAAAGCAGCAGCGCCATGCGCTACTTGATTTTTTTAATTTCTTTGTCTACGCGCCTGTCCATCTCGTGGAACGATGCGTGGAGCTTGTCGAAATCGAGGTAGGGGAGCAGCGACGGCGCTAACCGCGAGAGCGGCTTGTACAGCTTGGATTTGTGGATTTGCTTGCTCGGCATGAAGTCGAACTCGCCGTTGATGCTGTCGATGATGAACAGCGCAACGCTAATGATAAGCGACATTTTGGCCAGCGAAAAGACAATCCCCAGCAGCCTGTTGAGCCACCCCAGCATTGCTATGTGCACTATCTTGTGCACCACGTGGGCTGCCAGGCGGGCAAGGATTACCACGCCAATAAAGGTGAGCGTAAACGAGATGATGGAAACAACCTGCGTGCCTACGCCAAGCCCTGTAATCCATCCGGCAAGCATACCCGAAAACTTAAAGGCGAGGTACACACCCAGAAGCAGGGACAGCAGCGCCGCCACCTGCATGATAAAGCCGTGCTTAAAGCCGTGGTAAATGGCAATGCAAAAAAGCAGCACAAAGGTAATGTCGAAAACGTTCATAAAGAACTTTAGTATTTAACCGTTAGTTTAACGTAAATGTAATCAGCAATTTGTCAATACGCCTACGGCTGCGCCGCAGGCTTTCGCTTACACAGCAAAAGAAAGCGTGCAAAATTAGTAATTTTTGGCGTGGCTTGCAACGTTTGCCGAAAGTTCCTCCACCTTTTTCGCCGTAAAAAAAACTTTTTTCATCTGTACGCGCTTGGAAAGCTGAGGTTTTTCACCTAATTTTGGCAGGTATATTGGTATATATTTTTTGCGAAAGCAATTTCTCAGGGAATATCACGCGCTTTAGCCGATGGATAGCTAAAAGACTTTGTACCTGCTCAATATAGAGAGTGGCATTTCTTTACAAAATTTTCCGATGTGGCAATTTGCGCGTGGCATTACGTTGATTAAAGTTAGAAATAAAGTTAGGAATAAAGTATGAATATGGAAAGTACGAAAACTCCTGCCATTGTAGCCAGCGACGCCGGACTGAAGCCCTACGAGAGCGTGATTTGCAGGCGCATTGCCAGGGCAAGGCAGGCCGAGCAGAGGCTCACGAGCGGCAGGCCGCTGAGCGAAATTGCCAACAGCTACCTGTACTACGGCCTGCACAACACCGGACAAGCGTGGACGCTGCGCGAGTGGGCGCCAAACGCCCTGTACGTTTACCTCATTGGCGAGTTCAACGGGTGGAAGCCCGATAGCCGCTGGGGATTCAAGAACATTGGTGGCGGACGCTGGGAGCTGGTGCTCCCGTCGGAGTCGCTACGACACGGCGACCTCTACAAGCTGCTCGTTGTTTGGGACAATGGCAGCGGCGAGCGTATCCCCTCGCACTGCCGCCGCGTGGTGCAGGACGAAAGCACGCATATTTTTTCGGCGCAGGTGTGGCAGCCTCCGCAGCAGTACAGCTGGAAAAATGCGTCGCCCGAACGCGCGGAAAATCCGCTTATATACGAGGCGCACGTTGGCATGGCAACCGAAGAGTACCGCGCCGGTACTTACGTCGAATTTACAAAAAATGTGCTCCCGCGCATCGCCAAGTTGGGCTACAACGTTTTGCAGCTCATGGCCATTCAGGAGCATCCCTACTACGGCTCGTTTGGCTATCAGGTGTCCAATTTTTACGCGCCCAGCTTCAGGTTTGGAACTCCTGAGGAGCTCAAGGCGCTGGTTGACGAGGCGCACGGGCTGGGCATTGCCGTTATCATGGACATTGTTCACTCGCACGCCGTGAAGAACGACAACGAGGGGCTGAGCCACTTCGACGGCACTGAATACCAATACTTCCACGCCGGTGCGCGCGGACGTCACCCCGTGTGGGATTCACGCTGCTTTGACTACGGAAAGGCTGAGGTCGTGAGCTTTCTCCTCTCCAACTGCAAGTATTGGATGGAGGAGTTTCGTTTCGATGGCTTTCGCTTCGACGGGGTTACCAGCATGATGTACCTGCACCACGGCGTGGGCGTTGACTTTGTGAGCTACGACATGTACTACGGCGAGCAGTCGGACGAGGATGCCATTACCTACCTCACCTTAGCCACCAAGCTGGTGCACGAAATCAACCCCGCCGCGCTGTGCATTGCCGAAGACGTGAGCGGAATGCCGGGGCTGGCCGCGCCCGTCGGGGACGGCGGCATGGGGTTTGACTTTCGCATGAGCATGGGCATAGCCGACTTTTGGATAAAAACGCTCAAAACAAAAAAGGACGAGCAGTGGCACGTGGGCGATATGTTCTACGAGCTCACCAACAAGCGTACCGACGAAAAAACCATATCCTACGCCGAGTGCCACGACCAAGCTATGGTGGGCGATAAAACCATTGCCTTCTGGCTGCTCGACAAGGAGATGTACACCGGCATGAGCGTGTTTGAGACAAACATGCTTGTGGATAGGGGAGTTGCCCTGCACAAGCTGATTCGCTTTGTCACGCTGTCTACGGCGGGCAACGGCTACCTCAACTTTATGGGCAACGAGTTTGGCCACCCAGAGTGGATAGATTTTCCGCGCGAGGGGAACGGCTGGAGCTACCACTACGCCCGTCGGCAGTGGCATCTTGCCGACGACGCTAACCTGCGATACCGGTTTTTGCAGGCGTGGGACAAGGCTGCCGTGACGCTTGCAAAGGAGGAGGAAATTTACGCCGAGCGACCATTTGCCATTGTGCAGAACAACGTCGATCAGGTGCTTGTCTTCAAGCGGGGCAGCGTGGTGTTCGCGTTCAACTTTAGCCCTACGAAATCCTTTACAGGGTATGGCTTTGAGATAGACGCCGGAAAGTACGAAACCTTGCTGTGCAGCGACGGCAAAGCGTTTGGCGGGTTTGAGCGCGTAGACGAAAAAATACCGCACTTCACCTCCGTTGTGGGCGGAAAGAACATCCTCAAGATATACCTGCCCAGCAGGGTGGCGGTGGCGCTAAAAAAAATTGATTAGCAAAGATTTGAAATTCAAAGATTCAAAAATTTCAAAATTCAGAGACTTCAAAGATTCAAAAATTCAGGATTCAAAAATCTAAAAATCCGGGAAATTAAAAATTCCTGATTAATTCCTATATTTGCAGCTTAACAAAAAAAACATTCATCATACATGAAAGCATTATTGGCAACCGAAAAGCCTTTTGCCAAGGCAGCCGTTGACGGCATCCGAAAAATTTTTGAAGAGGCGGGCGTCGAAATGGCGCTGCTCGAAAAGTACGGCAGCGCCAACGAGCTGCTGTCTGCCGTTGCCGATGTCGACGCGCTGATTGTGCGCAGCGACAAGGTAACCAAAGAGGTGGTGGAGGCCGCCAAAAATCTGAAGGTGGTGGTACGCGCCGGCGCAGGGTACGACAACCTCGACTTGGCCGCCTGCACAGCCGGAAACATTGTGGCCATGAACACGCCCGGACAAAACTCAAACGCCGTGGCTGAGCTGGCGTTGGGAATGATGGTCTTCATGGCGCGCAACTCGTTCACCGCAGGAACAGGAAGCGAGCTGAAAGGCAAAAAAGCGGGCATACACGCCTACGGCAACGTTGGCCGCCTGGTGGCCAAGCTTGCGCTGGGATTCGGAATGGAGCCATACGCCTTTGACCCGTTTGTGAGCAGGGAGAGCATGGAGAAGGACGGCGTAAAGGTGGCGGCAACCGTCGAGGAGCTCTACAGCACGTGCCACTATGTTTCGCTGCACATTCCGGCTACGGAGCAAACAAAAAAGTCCATCGGCTACAGCTTGCTTTCGCTCATGCCCAAAGGCGGATGCCTCGTGAACACCGCCCGCAAGGAGGTCATACACGAGGAGGAGCTCGCAAAAGCGCTGGAGGAGCGGCCTGACCTGAAGTACATCACCGACATTGCCGCCGATACGCAGGCCGCGCTGAGCGCAAAGTTCGGTGCGCGCGTGTTTGCCACGCCCAAAAAGATGGGCGCCGAAACCGCCGAAGCCAACATCAACGCTGGCCTGGCCGCCGCCAGCCAAATTGTGGCGTTCTTCAAAACAGGCGACAAAAAATTTCAGGTGAACAGGAAGGGCTAAGAATTACTGATTATGGATTATGAATTGTGGACTACGGACACGTCACATATCTTAATCCATAATCATTAATCCCATTAACCAGAGCAATTAACCGTTAGCCGTTGGCTGTTTGTGGTTAGCTTCTTCCCCTTCTTCCTCCTCTGTACTCCTTGCGGTCTTTGCGGTCGTTGCGATCTTTTTTTGAGATTTCGGCCAGCGGTTTGTCGCCTTTTCCGCGGAGGGCGTTGAGCGAGCGCAGGGCGTCCTCGGCGTCCTCAAAGGGGACGGTGGCAAACGAGAAGGCGTCCATCACCTTTACGTCGTCAATTTTGCTGTCGGTAAGCTTGGTGTGCTTCTTGAGGAAGACGACCAGCTCTTTTGGCGTCATGCCGTCGAGCTTTCCCAGCGAGATGAACAGCCTTGCCGTTCCGCGCTTATCGACGGAGAAAGTTCGGATTTCGGCGTAGTTCTTCACGTCGAGCTCGTTCTTAAACGCCAGGCGGATGATGGCGGCCAGCGACACCTCGTCGCCGTACTCGTTGATGATTTCCCGCGCCAGCGGCAGGTAGTCGCTGTAGGTGCTGAGATCTATGATTTCGGCCAGGTCGTCCTTAATGCGGTTTTGCTTCACCGCCACCACGTCGGCGGCGTTGGGGAGCGTCTCCTTGCGGATTTGGGTTTTGATGACCCTCTGCATCTGCATTAGCTGGCGGTACTCGTTGGGCGAAATGAACGTGATGGCCGTGCCCTCCTTCCCCGCGCGCCCCGTGCGGCCAATGCGGTGCACGTAGGCGTCGAAGTCCTGCGGGAGCGAGTAGTTGATAACGTGCGTGAGGTCAACAATGTCGATGCCTCGCGCGGCTACGTCCGTAGCCACGAGGATGTTGATAAGCTTGTTGCGGAATCGCCACAGGATTTTTTCGCGCGCTATCTGCGTAAGGTCGCCGTGCAGCCCGTCGGCCTCGTAGCCGCGCTCGAGGAGCTTGCTCACCACCTCGTCGGTGGTAACCTTTGTGCGGCAGAATACCAGCCCGTAGAACTCCGGCTCCACGTCGATTATTCGGGTTAGCGCGTCGAAGCGGTCGCCCTGCTTCACCTCGAAATAAATTTGGTCGGTGAGGTCGGTGGTAAGCTGCTTCGCCTCCACCTTGAGGATCTCCACGTCGCGCATGTACTTTTTCGACAGCTTGGCGATGTGGTCGGGTATGGTTGCCGAAAAGAGCATGACGCGGCGGTCGGGGGGCGTTTGCTTAAAGATTTCCTCAATGTCGTCGATAAATCCCATGTTGAGCATTTCGTCGGCCTCGTCGAGGATAAACCAGCGGATGCCGCTCAGGTTGAGGCTGCCGCGCGATATGTGGTCAATGATGCGGCCGGGCGTACCCACCACGATGTCAACGCCCTTTTTCAGCCGGCGCAGCTGCTCGCTGATGGATGCGCCGCCGTAGATGGTGGCCACGCTTAGCGGCCGGTCGTTTCGGAACGAAATAATCTCGTCGCTCACCTGTAGCGCCAGCTCGCGGGTAGGCGCCAGCACGAGCGCCTGTACCTTTCCGTTGGGCACGAGCTGGTCTATGATGGGCAGGCCAAACGCGGCCGTTTTGCCCGTGCCGGTTTGCGCCTGCGCAATGATGTCCTTGCCTGTTTGCAGCAGCACGGGTATGGCCAGCCGCTGGATGGGGCTGGGGGTTTCAAATCCCTTAGCGCGAATGGCGTTGAGCGTGGACTCGCTCAACCCAAGGTCGCTAAAATCAAATGAGGATTCTGCTTGTTGGTTTTCCATGTTGTTTTTTTTGCTATATAAAATAAGGGGGCGAAGATAGCATAAAATTTTGGATTTTGGATTATGATTTTTGAATAGCGATGCCGAACTCAAAGAAAGCATCCGCATTGCCAAGAGGCAGCTATGCGGATGCAAAGGTGGAAAAAGTCTACTTGAGCAAAGTTGTATAGCGAACGGTGCGCAACGGTAGCATAGTCAGCTTCTATTCGCTCTTTTAGTGAAAAATTTGTTTTAGAATTGCGAAGTTAATGATTAATGTACCAAAGCAGCGTCAGCGAGGCGGGGGAATACCGCGCTAAAATTCAAAGCTCAGAATTTCTGTGGCGGGTAAAATTCGCTGCTCTCCCGTCCTCATGTTTTTCACGGAAACGCTCTGTCGGGCTACCTCATCTTCACCGATAACAATCACGTAGGGGATGGAGCGTTTGTCGGCGTACTCAAGCTGCTTTTGGAGTTTTTTGCGGTCGGGGTAAACCTCGACGCTCACGCCGCTGCCGCGCAGCTGCGCGGCCAGCGGAATGGCGTACCGCTCCTCGCGCTCGCCAAGGTTGGCAAACATCACCTGCGTGCTCACCTGCGTGCTTTCGGGGAAAAGGTTGAGCTGTAGCATTACGTCGTAAATGCGGTCGGCGCCAAAGGAAACTCCCACGCCGGAAACGTTGGGCAGGCCAAATATGCCGGTGAGGTTGTCGTAGCGTCCGCCGCCGGTGATGCTGCCTATCGCCGCGTCGTTGGCCTTTACCTCAAAGATAGCTCCGGTGTAGTAGCTCAGCCCTCGCGCCAGCGACAGGTCGAGCTCAACGGTGCAGGCCAGCGGCAGGTCTTGCAGGTAGCCAAAGATGGCGCGCAGCTCCTGTATACCGGCCATGCCCACCGCAGAGTCGGCCAGCAGGCTGCCCAGCGATTGCAGCTTTTCCTCCGGCGTTCCGCCCAGCAGGAGTACCGGCTCCAGCAGGGCTATCGCTTCGTTGGTGACGCCCTGCTCCCGCAGCTCCTGCTTGACCCTGTCCAAGCCCACCTTTTCGATTTTGTCAATGGCCACCGTTACCTCCACCAGCTTGTCGCCTGCGCCCATAAGGTCGGCTATGCCGCTCAGCACCTTGCGGTTGTTGATTTTTAGCGTTACCGCAATGCCCAACTTTTGGTAAACGGCGTCTACGATTTGCACCAGCTCCACCTCGTTGAGCAGCGAGGTAGAGCCTACTACGTCTACGTCGCACTGGTAAAATTCGCGGTATCGGCCTTTCTGAGGTCTGTCGGCGCGCCACACGGGCTGCATCTGGTAGCGGCGAAAGGGGAAGGATATTTCGCCCTGATGCTGCACCACGTAGCGGGCAAAGGGCACGGTGAGGTCGTAGCGCAACCCTTTTTCGCACACCTTTAGCGAAGCTGCGCCTGCACCGGACGACAGGTCGTCGGGCGTAAGTTTGGCAAAGGCGTCGCCGGAGTTGAGAATTTTGAACAGGAGCTTGTCGCCCTCCTCGCCGTACTTGCCGAGCAGGGTCGAAAGGTTTTCTAAGGCAGGCGTTTCTATCTGCTGAAAACCAAATGTTTTAAAGACGCTTCGGATAGCGTCGAAAATGTAGGTGCGCCTCGCCGTCTCTACGGGCGAGAAGTCGCGAGTGCCGGAGGGGATGGATGGCTTCATAGCGGGTTTCATGTTAAAAAAATATAATAATAGTTTACTGATATTTCAATTTGCTCAAAACGGGTATCCTATGGCCAGAAAGAGCGTGTTTGTTTTGCCCAAAAACCACCGGGAGGGCGACACGAAGTACGCTCCTGAGAGCGCGGGGTCGTGCAGCCTGATGCCGTAGTCAACTCTTGCCACCAGCACGTTGAAGTTAAACCTCAACCCCAGCCCCCAGCTGATGGCCACCTGGTCTGGGAAGTCGCGCAGGGAGAACTGCGCACCGGCGCGGGAGTCTTCCTTTCGGATAGCCCAAATGTTGCCGGCGTCGGCAAAGATGGCGCCCTCCAGCTTCCCCAGTAGCTTGAAGCGGTACTCGATGTTCATCTCCAGCCGCATGTCGGCAAGGTGGTTGAGCAGGTTGTTGCTCTCGCTGTAGGAGCCTGGTCCAAGTGTTCGTATTTGCCAACCTCTCATGCTGTTGGCGCCTCCGCTGTAGTACATCTTGTCGAACGGAAGCGAGAGCGAGTTGCCGTAGGCAATGCCCACTCCGGCCAGAGTGCGAAAGGCAACGGAGGAGGCCGTGCTGAAAGTTTTCAGGCGGGTGTAGGCGATGTCTAACTTTACGAACTGTGCAAACCTTGTGCCTCCCACCTCGTAGGCGGTGCGCCCTGTCCCGTCGGTTATCTTTGGGGTTGCGCCAAAGACCTTGTACCCAAGCCACAGCAGGTTGCCCTTGAGGTCAACGTCGAAGCGCAGGTGCTGCTGCAAGGCGCCGCCGTCGCCGCGCGTGCTGTATATGGCCGACGAGGACGACCCCAGCAGGAAAGCGTCCTGATAGGAGTTGAGCATGTAGGGGTTGGAGCGTATGCTGTTCTCGAAGGAAGATGACAGGTTAAGAATTTTTATGACGTTCATGTTCATCGTGTATATGTATATCATGTTGCCCAGGTTGCGCCACGAGTAGCCAAAGTTTACGTCGGCCAGAGCGCGCGTGTAGTCGGGACGCTGCTGGAAGTTGCCCGAAATCGCTATTTGCGTGCGCGGGCTGTACACGTTGCGGTAAAAGTCGAAGCGGAGGGGAAAGAGTATGGTGGGCGTGTTGAGCGAAACGGAAGCCCCCAGCTCATACGAGTTTTCGGGCGCGGCGTTGGCGTAGAGCTGCACCTTCTGGAATACCCCCGTAAAGCTCACGTCTAATATTTCGGCTCCGCGAAACAGGTTTTTGTGCTGGTGACGTCCCGTGACGGAAGCGCCGAAGAGCAGGTTTGCGCTAAGCGAAACCTCTCCGCCGTACTCGTAGCTCTGCCGCATGGAGGGTTGCAGCATGATGTCGCCGTGCAGCGGGCGGGGCAGCGTGTCGGCAAGGGACGGCGGTACGGGCAGCTCGGCAAAGTGGATGTCCATAGACTTGAACAGGCGAAGGTTGGCAAGGTTGCGGTACGTCCGGTCAACCTCCTGCACGTTGTAGAGGTTGCCAAGCCCTATCCTGTTGTTTATGCCAATAACCTCTGGACGTAGCCCTGGTCGTTTGCCCTTGCCCGTGCAGCTGTGGCAGAGCAGGTCGAAGGATTTGCTGCGAATGGTATCCCAGCCTGCCGCCGCAGGGTCGTTGTCAACCGGCACTCTTTTGAGGCTGTTTTCGAGCGCTACCGACAGGCTTTGCACGTAGAAGCGGTGGTGGCTGCCGGAGGGGTTTTCCGGCGAAGGCTGCGCCTTTGCCACCAGAAGGGTGAGGTTGACCTCGCGGTTGCCTAAGGCGGTATCGGCGCGGTAGGTCACGTAGCCGTCGTAAAAGTTGTAGTAGCCGTGGGTGCGCATTTCGCTGGTGATGCGGCTGCTCTCCTTGCGCAGCACATCCCCGTCGAATATATCCCCAACCTTAATGAGGCTCTTCTCGGGGTTAACCACCAGCGAGGAGTCTATGCCCTCGTCCATAATGGCGTAAGACACGCTGCGAATACGGTAGGGAGTATCGAGCCTTACGCGGTAGGTGACCTCGGCTTTGCGCTTGCGGTAGGCGACCATTGCCTCGGCTGTGGAGCCGTAGTAGCCGCGGTAGCTCGCGTACTGCTCCATGCGCTGCGCCGTGGTGATGGTCAACATGCTGTCGAAAATAACGGGCGGCTCGCCGGCGTTGCGTATCTGCCGGTTGATAAAGTTATCCTTCTCTGAGGCCATGTTGTAGAAAAGCAGGTAGAGCGGAATTTTCCAGAAAATCGTCCTGTTGGGCTGCTGCCGGATGAGCGGCGTAATATCGTTTTTGCTCAGCCCTTCGCCCTCTATTTTGAGCTTGCCCTTCGTCAGCAGATAGTCGCCCTGCGGGACGTATTTGGTGGTAGAACATGACAACGTTGCACATGCTAACACCGTTAGCAGGAACAGTCTGTGAAGTATGTGGCGTATTTGCGGTGGCGCTGACAATGTCTGCTGCAATCTTAAAAGGTTTCCCATGATTCAAAAAAAATTGGCCGGCATAGCGCGCCAATTTTTGCAGAGCAAAGATAGGAAATCAAAATCTTCTTACCCTGCTTTTTGCAAAAAATAAATCAGGCATACGGGCTAAATTGTGTAAATTTGCGGCATGATAAGCAAATCAACCATAAACCTCATCGCTTCGCTGGAGCACAAAAAGTACCGCGACGAGCATGGACTGTTTGTTGCTGAGGGGGTTAAGCTGGTGAGCGAGCTCCGCGCAAGGCTCGTCCCGCACGCCATTTTTACCGTTGGCGGCAGCGTTGACGGCGGCAGCGTGGCGATTTCCGAAGCCGAGATGAAAAAAATCAGCTTTCTCAAAACCCCGTCGCCCATGCTCGGCGTTTTTCGCATCCCGCAGAGCGCTTCCCCCATCCGGCCTTCGCCCGCCAAGCTGATGCTGGCGCTCGACGGCGTGCAGGATCCCGGAAACGTGGGCGCTATCATCCGGCTGTGCGGCTGGTTTGGCGTTGACGCGCTGGCGTGCTCGCCCGGCACAGCCGACTGCTACAGCCCAAAGGTGGTGCAGGCCTCTATGGGCGCTGTTGCGCACGTGGCGACAATCTACACCGATCTGCCCGCCTTCCTGCAGCAGGCCGCAGAAAAAAACGTACCGGTGTACGGCACGTTTCTGGAGGGGAAAAGCATCTACTGCGAGCCGCTGAGCGCCGCAGGGTGCATTGTGGTAATGGGGAGCGAGGGGAGGGGCATATCGCCCGCCGTGGCGCGGCACATCTCGCAAAGGCTGTACATACCGTCGTTCTCCGCAGGCTGCGGCGTGGAATCGCTCAACGTAACTACCGCCGCGGCGGTGGTATGCTCCGAGCTGCTAAGGAGAAGGATTGGCCGCGAATCAGGGTTTCAGGGTGCGTAGCGCGCCAAAGGTGCGTTTCCCGAACAAAAAGTAGCTGAGAACTATGCTGCCCCTGTAAACGCCGCTCAGGTTGCCTGCACCCGCCACGCTGAACACGCTGCGGCGACTGTTGCGCTTTCCTCTTTTCAGCTTGAAAAATGCCGCGTGCGCCTTGAATACGGCTTTGGCGTAGCTGAATTTCAGCTGTAGCAGAAATACCACTGCCGACCCCCAATCGAGCAACATGCGCAGCGCGACTACCGCAACGTGCACGCCCGAAGGCAGGTTTTTGTAGAGCATGAGCAGGTTGTTGCGGTAGTTGTAGAACAGCTTGCGGGGGTTGTTGTTGGGCAGCGTTCCGCCGCCTACGTGGAAAACCTCCGACGCTCCAACGCAAACAATATCGTATCCGGCGTTTTGCATACGCCAGCACAGGTCAATTTCCTCCATGTGGGCAAAAAAATCGCTGTCAAATCCGCCCAGCATTTTGAACAGCTTGGTGCGCACCATCATGCAGGCGCCTGTTGCCCAAAAAATCTTGCGCGAGTCGTTGTACTGTCCCCTGTCCTGCTCTATGGTGCTCAGGATGCGCCCTCTGCAAAAGGGGTAGCCCAGCATGTCGATAAATCCGCCCGCTCCACCGGCGTACTCAAAGCATTGCGGCTGCGAGAAGGAGCGGATTTTAGGCATACATGCGCCCACTCTTTCGTATGCGTCCATGCGCTGCACCAGCGGCGTGAGCCAGCCCGGTGGTACGTTGACGTCGGAGTTGAGGAGCACGGTGTAGGTTGATTTTACCTGCGCCATAGCGCGGTTGTAGCCTCCGGTAAAGCCGAAGTTGCGGTCGAACTTGATGAGGCGCACCTGGGGAAAGTGTTGCGCAACGTAGGCCACCGAGCCGTCGGTAGAGCCATTGTCGGCCACCACTATTTCGGCCTGCTGGTCGTCGGTGTTGGCCACGACGGAGGGCAGGAAGCGCTGCAAAAACTTTTCGCCGTTCCAGCTGAGTATTACGACAGAAATTTTGGGCATAACGAGGTTTAAAAGTAGCTTTCCACAATTCCCAGAAACTCCTCGTGGATGTTGGCGTTGGTGCTCACCAGCTCTTGCCCGAAGATGTAGTTATCTCCGCCCGAAAAATCGCTTACCCTGCCGCCGGCCTGCGCTACTATCAGCGATCCTGCCGCCACGTCCCAGGGCTGTAGCGAGTACTCGTAAAAGGCCTCAACGCGGCCGCAGGCAACGTAGGCCAGATCGGTAGCGGCCGACCCGAGGCGGCGCATCCCTTGCGAACGCTGCATGAAGTACGTGAGGCTTTTCATGTAGCGCTGTATCTTTTGGAAGTTGTAGTAGGGAAACCCTGTGGCAATGAGGGAATTCTCTACCGTAGTCACCTTCGACACGCTAATTTCCCGGCCGTTGAGGAAGGCTTTGCTTCCTTTCCATGCGTAGAAGCACTCGCCGGCAACGGCCTCGTACACCACGCCCAGAATGACCTCTTTGCCATCCATAAGGGCAATGCTCACGGCGTATGGCGCCAGCCCGTGGATGAAGTTGGTTGTGCCGTCCAGCGGGTCAACCACCCAGCGGTAGCGCTCGTTGCTACAGGTGGCCGTGCCTTCTTCGGCAATAAATCCGGCTTCGGGGAGCAGGCGGCGCAGCGCGGTGACAATCTGGCGTTCTGCATTTCTATCAACGTCGCTCACGTAGTTATTCAACCCTTTTACTTCGACGCGACTTGGCGAGAAGTCCTTCCTCTCGCTGCACAAAAAAGCTCCTGTGCTGCGCGCAATGGCGCAGACGTCGGAGGTAAGTTTTTCCAAATTTTCCATAGCGTACAATATGATTTACAGCTAAGCAAGTAATTTGCACAAAAATAGAAAGAAAAATTGAAATGCAGGCAAAAAAATTGTCCGTATTTATTCATAATGCAAATCAAAGGTTGAAAGTGTTTAGCATCAGGTGTATATACAGGCGCATAATCGTATCTCCTGCAAGATTTGCAGGAGACTTTCCTTCTTCTGCCTTTTTTTCTGAGAAAGATGGTTGAACGAATACACCAATGGCCTCATACGCCAATATATCACTAAAAAACAAATCCTTACAAATTTAAAAGGCAGTGATATCCAACTTTTTTTTAATCCAAAATCAACAAAAAACCAAGAAAATCACTTAACTTTGCTGCGCCGAAAGACAGGTTTTATAGAAAAGTTGCATTGTCTACCTTGGATATGCATTTGTTTTATTCTGTTTTAACGGCAGGATTGATAACCGATGCTGTGAGCGCAAATGGAAAGATTGTGTTGGAAGTAGAAGTAGGAAGAGCGTGTGTTGGCAAACAGTTTCTCAGAGATGTATTTTAGGTTTGTATGATGCCAAGATGTAGATTACTGATGCTATTCGTCCGCAACGATTATTGTGGAAACAATGATTTTTCAAAAAATTAATTCTTTGAAATGCTGTATATTAATGGCAGATTACAGTTGTTATTAAAATGGATTGTTTTGATTGGGCATTAAAAATACATAATATAAATAAAACATGAGCATAGAAAAAGGAATTATAACACGCCGCAAAAGTGATAAAAAAGTTGAAACACAACAATTGTTTCAACAACTTATTCAACCCGAAGAATATGTTGGGGATTTGTATTCTATTAACTACGAAACAGCACGAGTAATAATACACGACTTTCACCGTGCAAAAGTTGGCGGAATACCAAGTTTGAGTTTCTTGATTGCTACAAGAATTGACCCAAATAATTCTGACATTGATTTTAAGGAAGAGGATGCCTCTTTTATTCTTTTGCGTGTCATGGATTCTGCGATCTTACCACAAGACGGCGAAGCGGAACGTATAAGAGTAGAAACAGCCCAAAGGATTAGTGGCGAAACGGATAAACATTGGGACGAAACAGGTTCAATGGACTCAAAAACGAAGCATTATTTGAGTTTTGCAGGTATTCAATGCAGAATTATTGGTACATTTTTTCTTGAAGAAAACCCGCAAAACAACGAATCGCCATTGAATTTAAAATTTGGCAGTGATATTTCAAATTACTACCCAAATAGAGGATTAAAGGTTTATAAGCCCAATGGCAAAGCGCTTGAATTGATTGTAAATTATTCCGACCCTTCTAATATTCAGGCAAATATTGAAAAATATGGCGGAAATACGGAACGAGTACGTCTTGGCGAAGTTCGTTATGCCTCGACAAACAGAAAATATCAGCATATTGATGATGTTCCTGTTTATATTTATCCTGCTGATTTACTTTCTCAAAAATCCGCACTTTTTGGAATGACAAGAACCGGTAAATCCAACACTACAAAAATTATTGCAAAATCAGTATTTGAGTTAAGACGGCAAAAAAATGGAAATGTGCCGTTAAGAATTGGACAAATTATTTTTGACCCAAATGGTGAGTATGCGAATGAAAATGTGCAGGATAATAATTCTGCATTGAAAAATGTGTGGAATTTATTACCCGAAAAACGAAAAGAAGATGTCGTTACTTATGGAATTACGCAACACCCGAATGATCCTGATAGAATACGAATGTTGCTCAACTTCTATCTTGATGAAAATGTATCTATTGGTAAAGAAATTATCAACTCTTTGTTATCCGATGACACAACAATATACATAAAGAATTTTTCACAAGTCAATTTGGAAAAACCGGACGAAAATGGTGTTGGCGTAACGACAAGATATAAAAGGCGAATTTTAGCATATCGGTCTGTCTTGGCAAAAGCGGGTTTTCCTGTGCCTAAAAAGTTTACTGTTTCTACAAAAGATCTATTTAATAAGGACTTGTTGTCTGCAATGGATAACAGTCAAAGTGATAATTCAGTAGATTATAAATCTGCTGCAAAAGTATTTGGAACCGATAATCCTACTTTACAACAATTGGCAGGGGCTTTTGAATCGCTTGATAAGTTTATCAGGGAAAATAAGGAATATAAAACTTTTGAGAATAATTATGTGCAAAAATCAAAATCGGGCAATACTTGGGCTGATGAAGATTTGAAAAAGATTATTGGTGTTTTTCAATATCCAAATGGCACAAGAAAAATCGGCAAAGCGGTAGAGCAACATAGCGCAGATACGTCAAGTGATTATGCAGAAGATATTTACAATCATTTAATTCAGGGGAAATTGATAATTATTGACCAATCAACCGGCGATACTGAACTCAATAAATCTTCTGCAGATAGAATTATTAATAAGATATTTAATGGCAATAAAGCACAATTTATAAAGGGTAATACAAAAATTCCCGAAATACTTGTTTATATAGAAGAAGCGCATAACATCTTACCGGCAGGAAATGATTTAGATACAAAAAACATTTGGGTGCGAACAGCCAAAGAAGGTGCTAAATACCGTATCGGAATGGTTTATGCCACACAGGAAGTTAGCAGTATTCAAAAGAATATTCTCAAAAATACTGCGAATTGGTTTATAAGCCACTTAAATAATGCCGATGAAACAAAAGAATTAAGCAAATACTATGATTTTGACGATTTTGTGCCGTCAATAAGACGAGCGCAAGACAAAGGATTTTTGCGTGTAAAAACTTTGAGCAATCTATTTGTGATACCTGTTCAAGTAGATAAATTTGAAATAAACATATAGGAAATATGAAACCTCAGACAATACAAATTTTTCTTCCTGATGGCAATCCAACAGGTATTAAAGTCGCAGAGCTTACGAATAGAATAATAACGGCAATATTAATGCCTCGTAATAAAATACAAGAAGCTGAAAAACGAGAAGAAATCAAAAAGCATGGTATTTATTTTCTATTCGGAGAGATAGAAGACAAGGCAAAGCCATTGGTTTATATTGGAGAGACAGATGATTGCTTGGAAAGAATAAAAACACATAATAGGAATAAGGATTTTTGGAATTATGCTGTAATGATTACTTCAAAAACTAACTCTTTTACAAAATCACATGTGAAATATTTAGAATATTTAAGTATCAAAAGCGCCATTGACACTAGTAGATATGACACCGATAATCAAGTAACTCCAACAAAACCATTTGTAACAGAAAGTATGGAAGCAGATTTACTTGACAACTATGATACTCTTAAAGTATTACTTGCTACATTAGGATTTCCTATTTTTGAGGAGGTCAGAATATCCTCAAAAAAATCCAAAAATTTATTTTACTGCAAAACAAGGGATATAATGGCTGAAGGAAATTTAATAGATGATGGCTTTGTTGTATATAAAAACTCAAAAGCAGTCCCAAATGCTACTAATGGATGCATGAAATGGGTAATCGAATTGAGGGAAAAATTAAAAGAAAATGGAATACTGAAAGAAGAAAAAGGAATACTATCATTTTTATCAGATTACATTTTTAATTCGCCAAGTGCGGCATCGTCTGCAGTTTTGGGACGTCATTCAAATGGCTGGACTGAATGGAAAAATAAAGTAAACAATAAGACTTTGGATGAATTATATCGTAAATCATAAATTGCAATGTTATGGGCTTTGAAGGAGAATATGCAAGTTATTTACCATTGAAACGAATACGAGAGAGTGCAAAAGTAAAAGCGCTTGAAGAACGTTTTAGAATAAGGCAAAAAGAAATAAACACGGAAAATAATATCGAAAACAACATTATCTGTAAGTCTGACCTTGTTGAAAGTATGCAACAACCCGATTTAGTGCTTGCGATAGACGGCAGTTGTTTGCCTGCAAAAGCAGAAAACGGATTTCCGGGTGCTGAATTTGGCTACGTTACAATTGCTTCTGTTCTTATTGATTTGAAATTAATTGCCGAATTAGAACAAGAAAAGTTTATTGACCCTAAAAAGTTCAGAGACACCGAAAAAGCGTCAACAATAGAAAGTATTTTTCCGGGTTGTAATGTTGTATTGGACACCGAGAAAGATGCAAAGTCATCAATGCGACGGGCATTATTTGAGGAATTAAAGAGTAATGTGATTTTTTCAGACTGCGAAACCTTGCTTGATACATACGAATATCTATTCAAAAAAAAACAGGAACTTTTTGGGAACGAACACAAACCACAAAGTCCGATAGAAAGCGTTGATAAAGAAATGACTTACGGTTATGGTGAATATGTTTGCCCACATTCGGGCGAGCCATTATTTTCAACAGATGCTTTGCGTTTGCACGAATTAATGCACGAACAAGGTGGGGGAAATGGTGAAATGTTTGGACAAATTATGTCAACTCTTGAAAAATTATGGCTTGTACATATTCTTCGTTCGTTTGAACAAAAAGATTGGCTATCAACATTAAAGCGTGTCGCTTTCATAATGGATGGCGCTTTGGCAGTATTCAGCACTTCTTCGTGGCTTGCAAAAGTAATTGATTATGAGATAAAACGAATTAATGAAAAGCAAAAGAAAATTAACGAACAAGACCTTTTGATAATTGGGATTGAAAAATCAGGCACTTTTGTCAATCATTTTATTGATATTGATACAGCGAGAGATGGCTCAACAGACATATTTCCAAAACAATCGGCTTTACTTTTAGACGATGGTTATATTAAGCGTAACATTGTGTTTTCAGAAAGTACAAAACCATATGGACAAGACACCTATTTTGGCAGAAAACTCTTTTACAAAACGGCTTCGGGACAAAAACTTGTTCCTGTTGTTGCTTGTTATAACGACAGACAACAAAACCTAAAAACAGCACAACCCGACCAATTTTCAAGATTGGCAGATGTAATGAATTTACTGGATAGATTAGTCTCAAGCCGTTATCCCAATGCGATTTCCCCGCTTGTTTCGGCGCACGAAGAATCAGCAATACCGTTACATTTGGGCAAACGTTTTTCGGAAGATATTGCAAGAGAAATCAGAGAAAAATCCAACTTATGATAAATACAGAGCAAATATTAAAAGGACATAATACCGCAGAAGCACGATGGGCGCGTTTCGGACCCTATTATGCGATGTTTCCTGTTGATTTCGCTTTTGAGGTGGTTGAAAAATACTCAAAAAAAGGTGATTACATAATAGACCCTTTCGCCGGTAGATGTAGCAGTATTTATGCAGGCGGAGTTTTGGGGCGTAATAGTTTGGGAATAGAAATAAATCCTGTCGGGTGGTTATTTGGAACGGTAAAATTGCAACCGGCGGACAAAGATGATGTAATTGACAGATTGCTTGAAATTTACGGAAAACGAAATGAATATGCAGAACAGGCAGAGCAAATGCCTGAATTTTACCGAATTTGTTATTGTGATGAAGTTCTAAAATTTCTTTTAGTTGCCCGTGAAAATTTAGATTGGAAAAACAATAGTGTTGATGCTACATTGATGTCAATTCTTTTAATTTATCTGCACGCAAAATTGGGCGAAGGATTATCAAATCAAATGCGTATGACAAAATCAATGGGTATGAATTATTCTGTTCAATGGTGGAAATCGAAAGAAATGAATGTCCCTCCTGAAATAAATCCTTGTGAATTTATTCATAAAAAGATAGAATGGCGGTACGAAAAAGG
>JAIRSZ010000180.1 GCA_031255195.1 Prevotellaceae bacterium
TAGCCCATCGCTGAAAAACGTGCGAAAAGTTGTTCCTGCCGACGTAGCGTCCGCAGATATAGAAAACGTTTTTTTTCTCTTACTTCTCCTTGTAGCGGTTGAACCCATAACTCAACGTCTGCATTTTTGTATTATTGCCGCACCGCCCGACAACCCTGAGTAGTAGCAGCGAATATCGCCACCGTCCATAGCCTTGCTGCTCCACTTACGACACAAACATGCACAAAAATTAGCCATAAAATCTTCAGCTACACACAAGCGTATCAATTTTTCCAAGTAAAAGCGCTCCACAAAAAAAAAGCCCCGCAAGATGCGGGGCACTGCTATTGCTATTTGAGTATGATTCGTGCGGATAAAGGGACTCGAACCCCCACGCCGTTAATGGCACCAGATCCTAAGTCTGACGCGGCTACCAATTACGCCATATCCGCATGTAATGTAATACAAATCGTAACTACATGGGTACAAAGGTAGCGCTTTTTTTGTGAAAAGCAAGAAAAAAGCAAGACAAAAGGAAGAAATTTTTTTGAGGAGTTTTTTTAGAGAAGCGAAAAAAGAAAAATATCCTGAAAATGTGCTTCTTATACAAAATCACTCTCACATTTTTTCCCCTGCTGCCATTTTTTATACCGGCATACTTTTTTTACGCCACCTCCATCAAAATTTTATCGGCAACAAGCCTATTTTTTTGTGCAAAACCGCTTAATGACGTTGTAGGCTTCTTTAACGCCCAGCTCGCCGGACTTGCTGACGTCAAGGCAGCCTTTTTCTGTGTCGCGCAGGTAAATCTGCACCAACCCGCGGTTGTAGTAGGCCTCGCCCATGCCGGGATGCAGCGCTATGGCGCTGGTGTAGCTGCCAATGGCTTCGGGCATTTGGTTGGAGCTGCACTGCAAGTTGCCGAGGTTGTAGTAGGCGTAGGCAAAATCGGGCTGTAGCGCAATGGCCTGCCGGAGGTCGTCGATGGCCTCGGTGTAGCTGTACGCCCTGGTTTCGCTCTGCCCTCCCCTGCGCTTCATGCTGGTGGAGTTGTCGCTTTCGAGCACAATGGTTTGCGTGCTGTTGTCGATGCTGGAGATGAAGTCTACCATTTCGCTCTGCGCCACGCTTCGGTTGAAGTAGTAGAATGCGTTGCTCTTGTCGATGCTTAGCGCCTGCCTGTAGTAGGTGAGGGCTGTGGTGTACTGGTTTTGCTCCTCCAGCAGCGAGGCCTTGGCGAAGTAGCCGAGGCTGCTGCTGCTCAGGCTGTCGATAAGCCGGTCGCACTGCTGGACGAGCTGGCGGTACTGACGGCTGTCGCGCACGGGTTTTCCGTTCACCACGCCAACCCGTAAGGCTTGAGCGAGCTGCCGGAAGTTTTCGAAGTCGTGGTTGAAGTATGCGCTGTAGCGTTGCCTGCTATCGTCGGCGACGGCGGCGTCTACCGCCAGGCGGAACAGGGGAAGCAGGGTGATGTCCACGCGGCGGTATTGCAGGTTGTCGCCGGTGAAATTTTTGTTGCCGAAGTCGGCGTCAAAGGCCACCAGCTGGTTGAACTTCTGGCTCGTGTCGGCGTAGGCGGCTATGCTGCTATCGTCGGTGGACAGCTTGCTCTGGTGCTCGGCAATTTTTTTCATGGCCACGTCGTAGTCCTGCTTAGCCCCGCGCATATCGCCACGCATACGCTTGGCATACGAGCGGTTGAGGTAGGCGTTGGCAAAGTCGGGGTATATCTCAATAGCCATAGTGTAGTCTTCGATAGCCTGACGGGGCATTTGCTTTTCGAGGTACACGGCAGCGCGGTTGTAGTATATGAGCACGTTTCCGGGGTTGATGTCGGCCGCCTGCGTGTAGCTTTCGATGGCGCGGTCGTAGTCGCCCGTTTGCGAAAGCATGAGGGCGCGATTGTAGAGGGTCAGGGCGTTGTATGGGTCGAGCGCCAGCACCTTGTCGAAATCGCTCAACGCACCGCTTATGTCTTTGCTGTTGTAGCGGGTGATGGCGCGAAAGTAGTAGTTGATGGCCGAGGTGGTATCGAGCCGAATTGCCTCGTTGAAATCTTGCATGGCAAGGTCGTTTTTGTCCTGCATGGCGTACACGCGCCCGCGGCGGCTGTAGCCGTTGGCGTCGTACCTGTTCATGGCAATAGCGCGGTTGTAGTCGTTGAGCGCGCTGACGGTATCCTTCAGGAAGAGCTTACATGTGCCGCGGTTAACGTACCCCTCCGACGCCCGCGGCTCGTAGCGCAGGAAGCTGTCGAAGTCGCTGATGGCCTTGTCGAACTGCTGGAGGAAAAAGTAGCTCAGCGCCCGGCTGTAGTACACGCCGGGCAGCTCCGGGCGCAGGCTGTTCGCCTCCTCCAGATCTCTGAGCGCCTCGGCGTGGTTGCCCAGGTTGTTGTGCGTAATGGCGCGGTAGTAGTAGGCGTAGGTGAACACCGGATTGAGCTGTATAGCCTTGTTGAAGTCGTTGAGCGCACCGATGTAGTCGTCGAGGTTGTACTTGGCGATAGCTCGCCGAAAGTAGGCATTGTGCATACCGGTGTCGGCCTTGATGAGCACGTTGAAGCTCTCGATGGCAGACGTATACTTGTGGTCAATGAGCTCGCTCGTGCCCTTCATAAAAAAGTATTCCTTGTTGATTTGCGCAAGCGATTTTTGGCAAAGCAGCAGGGGCAAAAACAGTAGTATAATTGCTATTTTTCGGTACACTTTCAGGCTTAATTAGCGGGTTCAACAATTTCAAACTTCATCAAACAAAAAATCTTTTTCATCTACTCACTTCCAATTCATCTATTCTATCCTCGTCGTCGTGTGCGCTTGCGCCGCCTACTCCCTGCTCTCCACAGGCCACTGTTCAAGGTAGTTCACCTTGATTTTTTTTATGCTTTTAATGTTTTTGTACCATCCTGTTTCGAGCATTTTGGTCATCACCTCGTAGATGTGCTCCTTTCGTTGCAGCATGTAGGGCGAAGGCTTCGCCGGGTTGAAGCGGCGCGGGTTGGGCAGCGAAATGGCAATAAGCGTGCTCTCGCTCTTGGTAAGCTGCATGGCCGGCTTGCGGAAGTATCGCTGCGCAGCGGCCTCCATGCCGTAGGTATCGCTGCCCGTTTCAATCACGTTCAGGTAGACCTCCATGATGCGAGCCTTGCCCCATATAGCCTCTATCAGCACTGTGAATCCGGCCTCGACAACCTTGCGCGACCACGTGCGGTTGGGCGGCAAAAAAACGTTCTTGGCCGTTTGCTGCGAGATGGTGCTCGCGCCGTACACCTTCCTGCTCTGCTCGCTGTTGCGCCTTAGCGCCAGCATGATGGCATCAACGTCAAACCCTTTGTGGTAAAAAAAGTTGTTGTCCTCGGCGGCAATCACGGCGCGCGCCACGTCGGGCGCAATGCTGTCGACGGGCACCCACCGCTTTTGCGGCGCAACCTTACTCTCCTTTTGGTTGATGACCATGAGCGGGGTGACGCTCACCGGTGTAGCTCGCAGCGCGTACACTATGAGCAAAACGGCGAGCACAACCGTAATTATCATGGTCAACAAAATTCTAAATAACTTATTGAATAGTAAGTATATATAGTAAAAAATATTGAGCTTGTTTGTCACTCTGCACCAAATAAATTGCACAATTTAGAGAGTAATTGCTCACAAAAGTAGCATACTTTGCTATTTTTGCCTAACTTTGCGGAGCAAATTGTTTAGTTATTGGTGAATTTTCATGTTTTTTATCTTTAAAAAAGAGCTGGTTTCGTTCTTTTCGTCGCTCACGGGCTACATTGCCGTAGGCATGTTCCTGCTGCTATGCAGCTGGTTTCTGTGGCTTTCGCCCAACGAATTCAACGTGCTCAACGCAGGCTACGCCAACATCGACGGCCTGTTTTTCATAGCCCCCTGGGCTTTCCTGTTTTTAGTGCCTGCCATCACCATGCGCAGCTTCGCTGAAGAGCGCAAGACCGGCACGATGGAGATGCTGTTTACGCACCCCCTTACCGACGTTCAGCTCATTATGGGCAAGTTTCTGGCCGCCGTTACCGTTGCCGCCATCGCGCTCCTGCCAACGCTGCTGTACTTCTACACCGTTGCAGACTTGGGCAACCCCGCGGGCAACATTGATAGCGGCGCTACGTGGGGGGCGCTCATCGGCCTGCTGCTGCTGGCGGCGTGCTACGCATCGGTAGGCGTATTCGCCTCGTCGCTTACCGACAGCCAAATAGTGGCCTTCCTCGCGGCGGCGGCCATGTGCTTTTTCCTCTACATCGGCTTTGACGGCTTAGCCGCCCTGCCATACGTGAAAAATATAAACAACGTGGTGGCCGACTTTGGCATCAACCGGCACTACCAATCCATCAGCCGGGGCGTGGTGGAGCTGCGCGATATGGCCTACTTTGCAGGCCTCATCGCCGTATTCACGGCCGCCGCACGCCTCAAGCTGAGAGCACGGGTGTGGTGACGCCGAAATTTGAAACTTTGAGAACTTGAGAATTTTGAAACTTGAAAACCCCAACAGCTTATGGACGTAAGGATAGAGCCTTCCTGGAAGGCTGTGCTACAGGACGAATTTGACAAGCCCTACTTCGCAAACGTGGTAGGCCACGTAAAATCGGAGATTGCGGAGCGGTATACCGTGTATCCTCCGGGAAGGCTTATCTTCAACGCCTTCGACAAAACGCCGTTTGACCGGGTCAAGGTTGTCATCCTTGGCCAGGATCCCTACCACGGCTACGGCCAAGCGCACGGGCTGTGCTTTTCTGTCCCGCAGGGCGTAAAAGCGCCACCCTCGCTCATCAACATTTTTAAGGAGATAGGGGACGACCTGGGCATTGCGCCGCCCAACCACGGGTGTCTCGAGGCGTGGGCGGAGCAGGGCGTGTTTCTGCTCAACGCCATCCTCACGGTGCGCGCCAACACGCCCACGTCGCACAGCGCCATTGGCTGGCAAACCTTCACCGACGCGGTTATTCGCAAAATATCCGACCAAAAGAGCGGCGTTGTTTTTCTGCTGTGGGGCAACTTTGCCCGCGCAAAAAAGGAGCTGATAAATACAGAAAAGCACCACGTGCTGGAGGCCGCACACCCATCGCCCCTGGCGCGCGGAGCGTTCAACGGATGCCGACATTTTTCCAAGACCAACGCGCTGCTCCAGCAGCAGGGGCTACAGCCGATAGATTGGAAGATTTGAACTCGCAAAACGTCAAAAAAACACACACCATCGAAACACCCATGTCAACCGCAGCTTTTCCCGGAACTTTCGACCCCTTCTCGGTGGGGCACTACGACATTGTGCAGCGGGCGCTGCTACTATTCGACAGCCTGATAGTCGCCATCGGGGTGAACGTGGAGAAGAAAACCCTCTACACGGTGGGGGAGCGCAAGGCCAACATCGAATCGCTGTTTGCTCACGACCCGCGCGTGTCGGTGCAGGCCTACGAGGGACTTACGGTTGACTTCTGCCGGAAAGCAGGAGTAACGCACATCGTCCGCGGCGTTCGCAGCTCCGCCGACTTTGCTTTTGAGCTCGCCGCGGCGCAGACCAACAAGGCCATGCTCCCCGAAGTGGATACGGTACTGCTGCCGGCGTTGCCGGAGTGGGCGCACGTAAGCTCCACCATCATCCGCGACATCCTGAAAAACGGCGGCAACGCCGCGCAATTCCTGCCAACGGGGAACTTTTAGCGCCTCTCCCTCCACACAGAATTGTCAAACCAGCGCACACGAATTTTAAACGAATTAGCCCCAAGTCTTTGCCCCTGCTTTCTTCTGCGCCAACGCTGGGTTTGCCTGATTAGTAGCCATGTCCGACCGTGCATCTTCAATTTTTTTTCTTCAAAAAATTTGGAGATACCAAAATTATCATCTAAATTTGCGCTTTCTTACTTCCGTAATCTTATGAATTTTTGTGTTAAGAATATTTTTTGGTGGTGGCGTTCGCAACTTTTAAAGTCGTGAAGAGGTAGCGCCATGTTTAGCATACAATCAAAAAAAACTAAGGGCTGTCCATTCACGACAGCCCTTAGTTTTTTCATATTAAATAACAACACTCACTAATCCAGCTATGGACTACAACTTAAACGACAACGGCTACTACGGCGAATTTGGCGGGGCGTACATCCCCGAAATTCTCTACGCCACCGTGGAGAAGCTAAGGGAAAGCTACCTGAAGATTACCGGCGACCCCGCGTTCAAGGCCGAATTCAGCGCCCTGCTGCGCGACTACGTTGGTCGCCCCTCGCCGCTGTATTTTGCCCGCCGCCTCTCGGAGCGGTACGCAGCAAGCATCTACCTCAAGCGCGAAGACCTAAACCACACAGGGTCGCACAAAATCAACAACACCATTGGGCAAATTCTTCTTGCGCGGCGCATGGGCAAAACCCGCATCATTGCCGAAACGGGCGCGGGGCAGCACGGCGTGGCAACGGCCACCGTATGCGCCCTGATGAACATGCGCTGCATCGTTTACATGGGCGAAACGGACACTGCGCGGCAGCAGCTCAACGTGCAAAAAATGGAAATGCTGGGCGCAGAGGTGCGCCCCGTCACCAGCGGCAACAAGACGCTGAAAGACGCCACCAACGAGGCCATTCGCGACTGGTGCTGCAACCCGTCTGATACGCACTACATCATAGGCTCCACCGTGGGGCCACACCCCTACCCCGATATGGTGGCGCGGTTTCAGTCGGTCATCAGCGAGGAGGTGAAAACGCAGCTCGCCGCGCACATTGGGCGCGACTACCCCGACTACCTCATTGCCTGCGTGGGCGGCGGAAGCAACGCCGCCGGTACGTTCTACCACTACCTCAACGACGAGCGCGTGCAGCTCGTTGGCGCAGAGGCGGCGGGCTTGGGCGTAGACACCGATCAAACCGCCGCCACCATCCACCTCGGCAAGCGCGGCATCATTCACGGCAGCCGCACCTTCCTGATGCAAACCGACGACGGGCAAATCGTAGAGCCTTACTCCATCTCCGCCGGGTTGGACTACCCCGGCATCGGTCCGCTGCACGCCAACCTCGCCGAAACCGGACGGGCAACCTACCTCGCCATAACCGACAACGAGGCGCTGGCGGCGGCTATGGAGCTTACGCAGCTCGAAGGCATCATCCCTGCGCTGGAGTCGGCGCACGCGCTGGGGGCGCTGCGCAAAAAAACTTTCCGCCCAAGCGACGTGGTGGTGCTCACCGTATCGGGACGCGGCGATAAGGATATGGAAACGTTTGGGAAAGTATGATGTATTTTAAAATGCTGAAACCTGCACAAGCCTGTGCAACCCTGTATACTGTAGACAAAATCTGAAATCTGAAATTTTAATTACCATGAAAACAAAGTTAACCGTCATCCAAAAAACGCTGCTTGCCGACCTGCAAACGCCGGTGAGCATTTACCTCAAGGTGCGGGATATGTTCCCGCAATCGGCGCTGCTCGAGAGCTCCGACTACCACACATCGGACAACAGCTACTCCTTCATCGGGGTAGAGCCGCTGGCCACCTTTTCGGTGAGCCGGGGCGTGGCCGTTGCCACCTATCCCAGCGGCGCAAAAACCTCCGCGCCCATTGCCCGGCAGCACGACGAGCAGCACATGCTCGACGAGTTTGTCAAAAGCTTCGAGGTGGCGGGCGACAACGTCGGCAACGGCAACGGATTCTTTGGCTACACCGCCTACGACGCAGTGCGGTACTTTGAGCAGATAGCCGTCAAGCCTTGCGAAGACGCGCTGCTGCCCATAGCCGACATGACCTACACCCTCTACCGCTTTGTGATTGCCATTAACCACCTGAGCAACGAGATGTGCATCGTGGAAAACCTCACCGACGGGCAGCAGAGCAAAATGGACGAGCTGGTTTACACCATCAACAGCCGCAACTTCCCCAGCTACGACTTTTGCCCGCAGGGCGAAGTTTGCTCGCCCATCAGCGACGAGGAGTACAAGGCAATGGTGCAGGCGGGCATTGGCCACTGCCTGCGGGGCGACGTGTTCCAGATTGTGCTTTCGCGACGCTTTGAGCAACGCTACACGGGCGACGACTTCAAGGTGTACCGCGCCCTACGGTCGGTAAACCCTTCGCCCTACCTGTTTTACTTCGACTTCGGGTCGTACCGCATTTTTGGGTCTTCGCCCGAAACGCACCTGAAGGTGGAGGGCAACATAGCCACCATTGACCCCATAGCCGGCACTATCTACCGCACGGGCAACGACGAGCACGACAGGCAGCTGGCGCAAACGCTGCTACAAGACCCCAAGGAGAACGCCGAGCACGTGATGCTGGTTGACCTTGCGCGAAACGACCTGAGCCGAAACGCGCGAAACGTAACCGTAAAGTCGTACAAAGAGGTGCAATTTTACTCGCACGTCATCCACATGGTGTCGCGGGTGTGCGGCGAGGTTGCGCCGGAGGCTAACCGCATCGGGCTGTTTGCCGATACGTTTCCGGCGGGCACGCTCTCAGGAGCGCCAAAGGTGCGCGCCATGCAGCTCATCAGCGAGCTGGAGAAGCATCCGCGCGGCATTTACGGCGGCTGCATCGGGCACATCGGGCTGGACGGAAACCTGAACCAGGCTATCACCATCCGCACCTTTGTGAGCTGCAACAACACGCTGTACTACCAGGCCGGCGCGGGCATCGTAGCGCAGTCTAAGCCCGAAAACGAGCTGCGCGAGGTGAACAGCAAGCTCGGAGCGTTGAACAAGGCAATTGAAATGGCGAAAGGCTGAGAAGAGCGCTTACCGCTCCACTTTTTTTACAAAATTGCCGACTGATGAATGTAATAAATTGGTTTTAAATAAGTAGAAAACATTTGCCGAAAATAAAATCTTAATCCGAAATCTCCATGAAAATACTTGTATTCGACAGCTACGATTCCTTTACCTACAACCTTGTCCACGCCCTGCGCAAGCTGGGCTGCGACGATGTAGAGGTGGCGCGCAACGACCAGATTGCGCTTGAGGCCGTTGCCCGCTACGATAAAATCATGCTCTCGCCCGGGCCTGGTATCCCCTCCGAGAGCGGCATCCTGTTAGACCTGATAAAGACCTACGCCGCTACCAAAAGCATCTTTGGCGTGTGCCTCGGTATGCAGGCCATCGGCGAGGCGTTTGGCGGCACGCTGGTAAACCTGAAAAACGTATACCACGGCGTGAGCGACGAAATACAGGTTGTAGCGTCCGACTTGCTGTTCGACGGGCTGGGCGATCGCTTCGAGGCCGGCCGCTACCACTCGTGGGTGGTAAGCCCCGAAAACTTCCCAGAGTCGCTGCACATAACGGCAACGGACGGACAGGGCAACATCATGGCGCTGGCACACCGCCGCTACCGCGTGCGTGGCGTACAGTTTCACCCCGAATCGGTGCTCACGCCAATGGGAGAGAGCATCATAAAAAATTGGATAGAAAAAGATTAGTAAAATTCAAAATCCTAATTCATAATTTACACATGAAACATTTGCTATACCGCTTATTTGAGCACCAAAATCTCGCCCGCGAGGAGTCGCGTGACGTGCTTATTCGCATGGCGCACGGCGAGTACAACGAAAGCCAGATTGCGGCTTTCATCACCGTTTTTCTGATGCGCAGCATCACCATCGACGAGCTGACGGGGTTTCGCGACGCGCTGCTCGAGCTGCGCGTACCGGTTGACCTGTCGGCGTACAACGCCATCGACATTGTGGGCACGGGCGGCGACAACAAAAATACGTTCAACATCTCCACTGCCGCCTGCTTCACGGTTGCCGGCGCAGGCTACAGCGTGGTGAAGCACGGCAACTACGGCTCTACCTCGGTGAGCGGAGCATCGAACGTGATAGAGCAGCACGGCGTGAAGTTCACCAGAGACGTAGACCTCATGCGCCGCTCGCTCGACGCCTGCGGAATGGCCTTCCTCCACGCGCAGTTCTTCAACCCCGCGCTAAAGGTGGTTGCGCCGGTGCGCAAAAATCTTGCCGTGCGGACGTTCTTCAACATGCTCGGCCCGCTGGTCAACCCAACGCTACCCAAGCGTCAAATGCTGGGCGTGTACAACCTCAAGCTGGCGCGCCTCTACTACTACCTCTACCAGCAAATCGGCGCTGACTTTACGGTGGTCAACTCGCTGGACGGCTACGACGAAATATCGCTCACCTCCGAGTTTAAATGCTTTTGCAACAGCGGCGAAAGCATCTATACACCCGAAGAACTCGGCTTTGAGCGCGCCGTAGAGAGCGACCTGTACGGCGGCGATACGGTGGAAAAAGCTTCTGCCATATTTGACCGCGTGCTCGACAACACCGCAACCAAAGCGCAAAAAAACGCTGTTGTGGTCAACGCCGCCTTCGCCATACGCACCATAAATCCGCTGCTCGACGTTGCCACCTGCATTGCGCAGGCGCAGGAGTCCATCGAAAGCGGAAAAGCCCTGAAATCGCTGAAAAAATTTGTAGAAGTAAACTCTTGAGAGATGAATATCCTGACAAAAATACTCGCCACCAAACGCGAAGAAATTGCGGCCTGCCAAAAGCAGCGCAGCTTTGACGATATTTACAGCGAAGCGCGGCAGGTTACACGCTCAACGCTATCGTTTTCCGAGAGCCTGCGCCGCTCGGACACGCCCATCATCGCCGAGTTCAAACGCCGCTCGCCGTCCAAAGGCTTCATCAGCAAGGGCGCCAACGTGGAATCCGTCGTAAGCGGCTATGCAGCCCTTGGCGCTGCCGCCATATCGGTGCTCACCGACAGGGAGTACTTTGCAGGCTCGCTCATCGATCTGACCGAAGCACGTCTGGTATCGGGCGTTCCGCTGCTCCGCAAGGATTTTATCGTTAGCCCCTACCAGCTGTGCGAGGCGCGGATTGCCGGCGCCGACGCCGCGCTGCTCATTGCCGCCGCGCTCACAAGGGAGCAGTGCTCGGAGCTGGCCGCCTTTGCCCGTTCGCTCGACCTTGAGGTGCTGCTCGAGGTGCACAGCGAAGCCGAGCTCAGCTACATCAACCCGCACGTAAACGCCGTTGGCGTCAACAACCGCGACTTGTCCACCTTTGTAACCGACACGTCGGTCTCGCTAACGCTGGCAGCCCTGATTCCCGACAGCTATGTCAAAGTTTCCGAAAGCGGCATTTCCGACACGGAAACCGTGAAGACGCTGCAAAAGGCTGGTTTTGGAGGATTCCTGATGGGCGAAAACTTCATGAAAACGAACAACCCGCCCTGCGCGCTTGCGGCATTTATTGAAGAGTTGAAAAGCGTGAAGGGAAACCCCGCACGCTTGCCCAATTGAGAATTTCCCACCCAATTGAGAATTTCCCAATGAAAATAAAAGTTTGCGGAATGAGGGAGGCGAGCAACATCGCCGACGTTGCCCGGCTACAGCCGGACTACATGGGATTTATTTTTTACGAGCATTCGCCCCGCTTTGTCGGAGCGTTGCCGCCCGACGCTCTCGAAGCGCTGTCGCCAGAAACGCTGCGGGTGGGGGTGTTCGTAAACACAGCGCGAAGTCACATCATCGAACAGGCGGCACGCTACCGCCTCGACCTGCTACAGCTGCATGGCGACGAAACGCCCGCCGAATGTGCATACTTCAGAAAATCAGGATACAGCGTCATCAAAGCTTTTGGGATACGGTCGGAGGCAGATTTTGCCGCGCTGCACCGCTACGAGGAGGCGTGCAGCTACTTTTTGTTCGACACGAAAACCGCGCAGCGCGGCGGCTCCGGCAGGAAGTTCGACCACCGGCTCATAGCAAGCTACTGCGGCAAAACGCCCTTTTTTCTGAGCGGCGGAATAGCGCCCGAAGACGCCGCAAACATTGCCGATTTTCGGCAACTCTGCTGCGAAGCGCTCGACGTAAACAGCTGCTTTGAATCTTCGCCCGGAGTAAAGAACGTTGCGGAGGTTGAAAAGTTTATTGGGGCTGTCAGAGCGGAATGTGGCGAATGTGGCGGGCAACGCGGATAAACGGATAAATGTACGGTTAAGGTACGGTTAAGCATAGATTAAACACCAAAAGCATGGCTACGCTGTAACCATGCTTTTTTTACTTTTACTGAGGCGTGCTAATGAGCGCGTGCTACTTTACAGCCTGCGCTTCTTCGCTTGCCTGCGAAAGCTTGTTCACGTGCAGGGCAAGCGCGCTTTTCAGGTTGCCTGCCTTGTTCTTGTGCAGCACGTTGATTTTTGCCAGCCTGTCCAACATGCTCGACACCTTGGGGAGCAAAGCCACAGCCGCAGCCTTGTCGGTAGTGTTGCGCAAAGCTTTTATGGCGTTGCGGGTGGTACGCGCATAGTAGCGGTTGTGCAGCCTGCGTTTCTGATCTTGGCGAATTCTCTTGATTGCCGATTTTATATTTGCCATAATTAAATAATTACGATGTACGAATTATGAATTACGAATAAAAAACTACGAAGTATGGTGTTTTTCCTCTACAAAAAAACCACAAAAAAACGTAGCCCATAGGAGAGTCGAACTCCTCTTTTCAGAATGAAAATCTGACGTCCTAACCGATAGACGAATGGGCCATTCCCATTTTTTGGGACTGCAAAGGTAATTCAATTTTTCACTTTGCCAAAAAAAACAGCGTTTTTTTCGCCCCACAGATTCAAATAGCCAACTCAATTTTTCGGTAAAATCTGTCTTTTTGCGTATCAAAGCTAAGTGATTTCCTTTTCCTTATCATCATTTTTGTGTGGCTAAGGCAAACTCCCTCATCAGAGATTCAAAAACTTCTTTTACGCTGCTGATTTTTTCCGACAGGAAAGCGTTGCTTCCCGCAAAAGCATAACCTTTACTCATATTGCCTTTGGCGGCATTGTACAGCGCTTTTATAATGCAGTAGGAACTTTTTGTATGATCGCATGTTTTGATGCAGTGAAACGGGCAGCTCAGCGGCTTTGTCGCGCCTTCCTTTATTTTCCGAATAAACTCTCCGTTAATAGCGCGTCCGGGCATACCTACCGGGCTTTCAATGATTTGTATATCTTCGGATTTTGAGTTGATGTAGACTTCTTTGAAGGTGCGGGAGGCGTCACATTCTTCGGTTGTCACAAAAATGCTTCCCATTTGTACGGCCGAAGCTCCGAGCTCTATAAATCGTGATATATCTTTGCCGGTAGAAATGCCTCCGGCGGCAACAACCGGAATGTGCTTTTCCGCTTTATAGGCGGAAGCAACCGATACGACTCCCGGAATAAGCATCTCTAAGGCATAGTTATCGTCGGTTAGCTGTTCCTTTTTGAATCCGAGGTGTCCTCCGGCCTTAGGCCCTTCCACCACAATAGCATCAGGCAGGTAGCCGTAGCTGCTATTCCACTTATTGCAAATTATGTTGGCGGCTCTCGACGACGAGACGATTGGCGCCAGCTTGGTTACACTGTCGGGCTTCAGGTAAGAAGGAAGGTCCAGCGGCAGTCCCGCTCCGGCAAATATAATATCAACCTTCTCTTCGATGGCTGTACGTACCATATCCGCATAATTCGACAGCGCCACCATAATATTGACGCCGATAACTCCTCGTGTTTTCTCCCGTGCTTTTCTTATTTCCTCCTTCAGTCCGGCGATACATTTTTCATTATAAGCGCCTTTCGCCTGCGGATATAACAACCCTAAGCCTGCGCATGAAATAACGCCGATTCCCCCCGCATTTGCCACGGCGGAAGCCAAGCCTGATAAGGAAATGCCCACGCCCATACCACCTTGTATGATGGGGCGCTTAATCTCTATGTTTCCTATAAAAAAAGGTTTCATCTATTTTCAAGTCTGCAAAATCTGATACATTTATATTGTCTTTCATTATCATCATTTTTATTCAAGCACAAGCTTGGTTTGTGTAAGCGCCATAGCAGCATTTGCTTTGGCGGCGGCATTTATAATGTACCTCCGATAATATCTTACCATCAGCAGTCCTGAAATCAGCAATCTTTCTCTCTTTCTAACCGTTCTGTCTCTGCTAATTAAATAGTGAATTTGCTTCATAAAATGAGCCAAAATTCCGTTTAATTTATTAGAAAAATTTATTCACGACACGACAAATGAAATTAATTTTTTTGAAAGCTCAAAATATGTTTAGATAAAAACACGGAGAACTTATCAACAACCATGTAAATAAATAGCTAACATGATAAAATTCAGGTTAGTATCATATTTT
>JAIRSZ010000164.1 GCA_031255195.1 Prevotellaceae bacterium
ACGGTGAGAAAGAAATCTTCCTTTTGCGCGTCCTGTAAAATTTGCGTTTTGGGGATGCGTACAGTTCGCTCCTGCGCAGCAAAAGCCAGCTCAACAACATCTTCTCCGATTATTGCCGAAATGAAGGACTTGGCGACCCGCTCGTCTTCCATCATGAATCTGAAGACCACATCGTATGTCGGGTTTGCAATATGCATGTTTACTTATTAATTTTCGCCTCTTTCTGCGCTCTCCGCCGCCGGAACTTCGACTTCTGCTGCAACGGCAGGTGTTACGTTCTCTGCGGTAGCCGTTTCAGCCGTTGTCGTTTCTTCTTCCTCGCTTTTATTTACCTTGGCAACGGCGGCAATAGCGTCGTTGTCGCGCAGCTTGATGAGCTTCACGCCCTGCGCCACGCGCCCGGACATGCGGATTTCGGATACCGGTACGCGAATGGTAATTCCCGACTTGTTGATAATCATCAAATCGTTCTCGTCGGTTACGTCTTTTATGGCGATGAGCCGGCCGGTTTTTTCGGTGATGTTGAGCGTTTTCACCCCCTTTCCTCCTCGGTTAGTGACGCGGTAGGCAGAGAGCGCCGAGCGTTTTCCGTAGCCGTTTTCCGATACGACAAGGATTTCGCTTTTTTCGTCTGTCACGCATACCATGCCCACCACCTCGTCGGTTGCATTGATAAACATGCCGCGCACTCCAGAGCCTGTTCTGCCGATGGAGCGCACGTTGCTCTCGTTGAAGCGCAGCGCCTTTCCGTGGCGGGCGGCGAGTATGATTTCGTTGCTGCCGTTGGTGAGCTTGGCTTCGAGCAGCTGGTCGCCGTCTTTGACGTTGATGGCAATCACACCATTTTGGCGCGGGCGGGAGTACTGTTCCAGCACCGTCTTTTTTATGATGCCTCGCCTGGTGCAGAGCACTATGTAGTTATTGTCTATGTACTCCTTGTCTTCGAGCGTTTTTACGTTGATGTAAGCCTTTACCTTATCGTCGGGTTCGAGGTTGACGATGTTTTGTATGGCACGTCCTTTGGTGGTTCTGGTACCTTCGGGGATTTCGTACACCTTGAGCCAGTAGCATTTCCCCTTTTCGGTAAAGAAAAGCATGGTGTTGTGCATGGTGGCTGCAAAAATGTGTTCAATGAAATCTTCGTCCCGCGCAACAGCGCCTTTAGCGCCAATGCCGCCGCGGTTTTGCGTATGGTACTCGTTGAGCGGCGTCCGCTTGATGTAGCCCAAGTGCGAGATGGTGATTACCACCTCGTCGTCGGCGTAGAAGTCTTCGGGGTTGAACTCCTCGGCGGTGTACACTATTTCGGTTTTGCGCCCGTCGTCGAAGCGTTTTTTTACGTCGTCGAGTTCCTCCTTGATGAGGTTCATTTGCAGCTCTTCGCTGCCTAAGAATATCTTCAGGTCGGTAACCCGCTGGGTAAGCTCGTCAAATTCGGCTTGCAGCTTATCGCGCTCCAGGCCGGTGAGGGCGCGCAGGCGCATGTCTACGATGGCGCGCGCCTGCTGGTCGTCCAGCTCAAAGCGAACGGTTAGCTGCTGGATGGCCTCGTCGGGCGTTTTGCTTGCGCGGATAATGGCAATCACCTCGTCGATGTGGTCAATGGCCTTGAGCAGACCGGCGAGAATGTGGAGGCGTTCTTCGGCCTTGCCGAGCTCAAATTTTGCGCGGCGCACCACCACCTCGTGCCGGTGTCGCACGAAGTACTTTATCTGCTCTTTGAGCGAGAGCAGACGCGGCCTGCCGTCAACCAGCGCAATGCTGTTGATGGAGAAGCTCGACTGCATGTCGGTGTGCCGAAACAGGTGGTTGAGCACGATGTTGGCCACCGCATCTTTGCGGAGCTTTATGACTACGCGCGTGAGGTTAATTCTGTCCGACTCGTCGTTGACGTAGGAAATGCCATCAATGATTTTTTCTTCGACCAGGTGGGCTATTTTTTCCACCAGCGAGGCCGGGCTTACCATGTAGGGCAGCTCGGTGACCACGATGGTTTCGCGTCCGCTGTCGCTGACTTCGATTTCGGTTTTTGCGCGGATAACCACGCGCCCTCGGCCGGTTTCGTAGGCTTCCCTGATACCCTGCACGCCGTATATGATGCCGCCGGTGGGGAAGTCGGGGCCTTTGATGTGCAGCATCAGCTCGTCGGTGGTTATGTCGTTGTTGTCGATGTAGGCGCAGATGGCGTTTACCGCTTCGCCGAGGTTGTGGGGAGGCATGTTGGTTGCCATGCCCACCGCAATCCCCGACGACCCGTTGACCAGCAGCATGGGGATTTTTGACGGGAGCACGGTTGGCTCGGTGAGGCTGTCGTCGAAGTTGGGCGTTAGGTCAACCGTATTTTTATCAATGTCGAGGAGCATTTCCTCGGCTATTTTGCGCAGGCGGGCTTCGGTGTAGCGCATGGCGGCAACAGCGTCGCCGTCGCGCGAGCCGAAGTTACCCTGCCCGTCTACCATCATGTAGCGCAAGCTCCACCACTGCGCCATGCGCACCATAGTGTAGTACACGCTGCTGTCGCCGTGTGGGTGGTACTTACCCATTACCTCGCCGACAATTCTTGCCGATTTTTTAGTCGGTGAACTTGACGATAAACCCAACTCCGACATCCCGTACAGCACGCGCCGCTGCCCCGGTTTTAACCCATCGCGAACGTCGGGTAGCGCACGCGAAACTATCACCGACATCGAGTAGTCGATGTACGATGATTTCATTATTTCCTCAATGTTGACCGGAACAATCCTTTCCTCCTCTATTTCTGCCATATATATGTCGTTAAAAAATTGTGCTAAATTACTATTTTTCCCCCAACTACGGCCACTTTGCGCCGAATTTTTTATCAACAGACCGGTGTTCGGAGCAGGCAACAATCCTGTGGAGTTTCAATATCAATGGAGTATGCAAATCAAAGGTTGAAAATAATGTCTTTGGCTTCCGCGACAGTAAGTATTTTCGGCTAAACATTACCTTCGGCAAAACTTTTCTTCCTGCCCTCGAACTTTGCGGTAGCAAAGGCGCTTCACCGCCTGCTCACTTCTGCATGTTCTGTGTTTTTTCATGATTGGCAGGTAATTTTTTGCCCTAAATGTACGACTTTTTTTGCATGTATGACAAATTCTGTGGAATTTTGTCGCACGTCTCCTGACAAGTTGTCACAGGCACGAATTTTGAAGTACTACTACTGAAAAGCGACATGAAACCGAAGCGGTTTCTGTCGAAAAAACATGTTTTTATTACTGCTGGGTATAAACCACATATTCACTATAGATGAACACCAATTCTACAAAAAAGTTGGACGATGTAATCAACTTTAGCAAGGAAGAAGCGTTACGCTTGGGCAACCACGCCATCGGCACGGAGCACCTCATGTTGGGCATCCTGCGCGACGGCAACAACTCAGCCATAGACGTGCTTTCGTCGCTTGGGGTAGACCTTCAAAACCTGAAAGAGGCGATTGAGAAGGAAGTCAGAGGCCACGACGAGTTGAGCGTAAAAGATATTGACAAGCTGATATTTCTGAAATCGGTAGAGCGCGTGCTGAAAATGCAGCACCTTGAGGCGCTTTCGCTAAAAACCAGCAACGTCGACCCCATTCACCTGCTGTTGGCCATTCTCAAGGACGAGTCGAGCATTGTAACCCAACTTCTGCGCAGTCAGAGCATTGATTACCAGCGTGTTGTAAGCGCCTTTACGGGTAAGGACGACAAGGGTTACGCCGAAAGCCTGAACGTGGTAGACGATGATGACGACGACGATGGCAGTGGCGATGACGACGACGATGATGACGACGAAGACTTGGGGTACGTCGGTATGCCCTTTGCGCCGACTCACCGCGCTACGCCGCAACCACAGCAACAGCAGCAGCCGCAACCCAGAATGGGCGGCAAGGTGATGTCGGACACTCCTGCGCTTGACAGCTACGGCACAGACTTGACTAAGGCTGCCGAAAAGAATTTGCTCGACCCCGTGGTGGGGCGCGAGAAGGAAATTGACAGGTTGGCACAAATTCTCAGCCGCCGCAAAAAAAACAACCCCATTCTCATCGGCGAGCCGGGCGTGGGGAAAAGCGCCATAGTGGAAGGCTTGGCGCTTCGCATTGCCCGCAAGCAGGTTTCGCGCGTGCTCTTCGGCAAGCGGGTGATGACGCTGGACGTGGGCGCTGTGGTGGCCGGCACTAAGTACCGCGGGCAGTTTGAGGAGCGAATGAAGGCTATCCTGAACGAGCTGCAAAAAAATTCGCACATCATCCTGTTTGTCGACGAAATACACACGCTCATTGGCGCTGGAGGCGCTTCCGGCGCGCTCGACGCCGCCAACATGCTGAAGCCGGCGTTGGCGCGCGGCGAAATTCAGTGCGTGGGGGCAACCACGCTCAACGAGTACCGCGAGTACATCGAAAAGGACGGCGCGCTGGAGCGGCGCTTTCAGCGCATCATGGTAGAGCCTACCACTGTGGACGAAACCATCGAAATACTGAACAACATAAAGGAGCGCTACGAAGACCACCACAACGTGACCTACACGCCCGAAGCCATTCGCGCCTGCGTTCTGCTCACCCAGCGCTACGTCTCGGAGCGCTACCTGCCGGACAAGGCTGTAGACGCTTTAGACGAAGCCGGCGCGCGCGTGCACCTCTCCAATATTTCTGTTCCGCAGGAAATCACAGACCTCGAAAAAAAGCTGGAGGTCGTCGGTAGGGAGAAGAAGGTGGCTGTGGACAAGCAAAACTTTGAGCTTGCCGCTGCTCGCCGCGACGAGGAACGCCACCTGCAGGAGCAGCTGGAGGTTGCCCAAAGCAGGTGGCAGAGCAACCTTACCGAAAACCGCGAGGTGGTGGACGAGGATAAGGTGGCTGAGGTGGTAGCCCTGATGACCAACGTCCCCGTGCAGCGCGTGGCGCAGGCCGAGGGAATGAAGCTCTTCAAAATGGGCGAATCCATAAAGGGCAGCGTTATTGGGCAAGACGAGGCGGTGGAAAAGGTGGTGAAGGCCATCCAGCGAAACCGGATAGGCCTGAAAGACCCCAACAAGCCGATTGGCTCTTTCATCTTTCTGGGGCCAACAGGCGTGGGGAAAACCCTGCTGGCAAAGGTGCTGGCAAAGTACCTGTTCGACACAACCGACAACCTTATCCGCATCGACATGAGCGAGTACATGGAGAAGTTTTCGGTGAGCAGGCTGGTGGGCGCGCCTCCCGGATACGTGGGCTACGAGGAGGGCGGACTTCTCACCGAAAAGGTGCGCAGAAAACCCTACTCGGTGGTGCTGCTGGACGAAATAGAAAAGGCGCACCCCGACGTTTTTAACCTGCTGCTACAGGTGCTCGACGAGGGACACCTCACCGACAGCCTCGGGCGTAAGGTGGACTTCAAAAATACCATCATCATCATAACCTCCAACATCGGCTCGCGCGAGGTGAAGGATTTCGGCAAGGGTATTGGCTTTGCGACCGAGCAGAGCGTGGCCGACATTAACGAAAAGGCCAAGGGCATTATCCAAAAGGCGCTCAAGCGAACTTTTACTCCTGAGTTCATCAACCGCGTGGACGAGGTTATCACCTTCAACACGCTGAGCAAGGAGAATATCGGCAAAATTATCGACGTCGAGCTGCAAGACTTGGTGAGCAGGCTCGGAAAAATGAGTTGCACCATCGAAATTGCGCAGGAGGCTAAAGATTTTATTGCCGAAAAAGGCTACGACATAGAGTTTGGCGCACGTCCGCTCAAGCGCGCCATCCAGCGTTACCTTGAGGATAACATTTCCGAAGCGATTATCAGCAGCGGCGTTAGCGTCGGCAGCAGCGAGAACGCGCGGAAGATAGCCGTAACCATGAACGAAGCTAAGGACGACGTGACGGTCAACCTGTCGTAGGCGGCGGCGCGTGCTGCGGCAGAGGACAGGCAAGCCTACCGGTTGGTTATACGCACAGTTATATGCAATGAAAAGGTTAGGGATTCTGGGAAAAATAACCCGTAAAGCGGAGGGAATGTAAGCATGAGGTTTCCTGTTGTTGCCCGATACGTTGGCCTTGCGCTCCTGCTCAACGCCATTTTCATGTGCCTGTCGGCAGTGGTTTCTCTCGTTTGCCGCGACGTGGCGCTTACGCCCCTTCTGCTGTCGGCCGCAGCCACGTTTGTGGTCGGAATTTTCCCCTTCATATTTGTTCCCGCCGAGAGCGAAATCAGCACGCGCGAGGGCTACCTGATAGTTGTGCTTGGCTGGTGCGCCAGCTGCCTGTTTGGTATGCTGCCCTATATCCTGTACGGGGGCGAGTTTTCGGTTTCCAACGCATGGTTTGAGAGCGTGTCGGGGTATACCACCACGGGCGCGAGCATCCTTACCGACGTAGAGTCGCTGCCCCGCGGGCTGCTCTTTTGGCGCTCGGCAACGCACTGGATTGGCGGCGTGGGCGTTGTTGCCTTCACGCTCCTCGTGCTTCCCTCCGCAGGCAGCGCCAGGCGACGCCTTTCGCGAACGCAGGTTTCGCTCAAGCACGAAGACGCCAACTACAGCACGCAAAAAATTGTGCGCGTAATACTTAGCGTGTACATGGGGCTTACGCTAATCTTGGCCGCGCTGCTCCGGGTGGCCGGAATGAGCCTGTTCGACGCTTTGAACCACGCCCTCTCCACCGTTGCCACCGGAGGATTCAGCACCCGAAACGCCGGTATCATGTACTACAACAGCCCGCTCATTGAGGGCATACTGATGGTTTTCATGATCATTTCGAGCATCAACTTCGGGCTGCTGTACGTGGCCATTGTGAAGAAGTTCACCCTGCTGCTCACCTCTCCGGTGGTGCGCTACTTTGTTGGCTCGCTGGCGGTGGGGATACTCCTTGTGGCCGTCAGCTTAGCGACCTCCGGGCACAGCGCCTCGTGGGGTCAGGCTTTTCGCCAGGCGGCGTTTCAGATGACCTCCATAGCCAGCACCACCGGATTTGCCATTGGCAGCAATGCCGGGTGGCCGCCCTTTGCCGTTCTGCTTTCCTTCTTTTTCATGCTGCAATGCGGCTGCGCCGGCTCTACGTCGGGCGGCATCAAGGCCGACAGGACGCTCATATTTTACAAAGCTTTTGTGGCGCACATCCGCAAGATGCTGCACCCCAACGCCGTCATTTCCGTCCGGCTCAGGGGCATTTCTATGGACGAGGGCGCGGTGTCGGCGGCCTCCCTCTTCATTGTCCTCTACTTGCTGGTGGCGCTGGTTGTGGCGATGCTGCTGCTGCTCACCGGACTCGACCTGACGACGGGCATTTCGGCTGCCGTAGCCTCGCTGAGCAACGTTGGGCCGGGCTACGGCGAGGTCTACTCGCTGGGATCATACAGCGGATTTTCGGGATTCGCCAAGGCCGTGTGCACTGTGGCCATGATTGTTGGGCGGCTGGAGATATACGCCGTGCTCATGCTTTTCTACCCCCGCTAATGTGAGGTGGCTGCGGCAGGGAAGGGCATTTGCTGCCCGTTTTTTTCGGCTGCACGCTTGTAGATTTCACAAATTTCATGTAAGTTTGCCCCGCAAAAAATTACGCTCAACACCTCGTTAAATTTATAGTATGGAAATTGTTCTTAGCGGCATACGCTCTACCGGCAGCCTGCACTTGGGTAACTACTACGGCGCGCTGCGCAGCTTTGTGAAGATGCAGGACGTTTACCGTTGCTTTTTCTTTATTGCCGACCTCCACTCGCTCACCACGCACCCCAGGGCGGCCGACTTTCACAGCAACATCCGCCAGATTCTGGCGGAGTATTTGGCCGTGGGGTTAGACCCCGAAAAGTGCACCCTCTACGTGCAGAGCGACGTGCCCGAAGTCTCGGAGATGTACGTGCTGTTCAACATGCTGGCCTACGTGGGCGAGCTCGAGCGCACCGCCTCGTTCAAGGAGAAGGTGCGCAAGCACCCGCACAACGTGAACGCCGGGCTGCTCACCTATCCCGTGCTCATGGCCACCGACATCCTCATTCATCGGGCAAACAAGGTGCCCGTGGGCAAAGACCAGGAGCAGCACCTCGAAATGACCCGCGTGTACGCCCGCCGCTTCAACAGCCTGTACGAGCGCTCCCTCTTCCCCGAGCCGGAGGCGTACAGCTTTGGCGGAGACCTCGTTAAGATTCCGGGGCTTGACGGCTCAGGAAAGATGGGGAAGAGCGAGGGTAACGGCCTTTTCCTGATGGACGATGAGGCTTCCATTCGCAGGAAGGTGAAGAAGGCGGTTACCGATACCGGCGAAAAAACCGATACCATGAGCGAGCCGGTAAAAAACCTGTTCACCATAATGGGCGCGGTTTCCGAGCCGGAGGTTGTCGACTTCTACCGCCGCGCCTACGACGCGGGCGCCATTCGCTACGGCGACATGAAAAACCAGCTTGCCGACGACATCTGCAAGGTTACCCTCCCCATTCGCAGCCGAATTTTGG
>JAIRSZ010000207.1 GCA_031255195.1 Prevotellaceae bacterium
TGCCCGACAAGGCTTTTTTTACTTCCTTTTCGCGAGCTTCGCTCAGCTTGTCGAAGGGAGAATCGCCCCGCTTCTTTTTTCCGGCTCCAAAAGAGGTGGCAGGGTAGGCAATCGTCAACTCTTGCAGCATCTCTTCGTACTTTAAATTGATGGCTTGAATGGCAGCATGTTCTTCGGGATTCAAGCCCAACCGCTCCTTCATTATTTTGTCCAAAAACTCAGCGCGCATCTGTGGCGTTGATATACGCACCAGCGACGTGTCTTCCAACGTGTTACTCGCAGCTCTCAGCGCAAACGGCATGCTGCATACTCCCAACAATAAAAATAATTTTTTCATACAATAAATCATGTAAGTGAATTATAATATAATTCTAATAAAACTTGGATTCTACAAAATCAAATAGTTTATTGAATTGAGCCGCTAAGGTAATGCTTTTTTGCCAATAATTGCGCGGTTTACCCAGGGGAGATGGATTTATATTCTCTTAAAAAACCATAATTTGTTGCAAGCCATTACCGCATGTCTTGTTGAAAAAATATTTGAAAAAAAGCCGGATGTATCGGCGGTCGGATGCACAGATAGCCAATTTTTGCGCTACATTTGTAGCCCTTTTAAATTTACTGCAACTATAAGGTATGAAAGTTTTGAAATTCGGCGGCACCTCAGTGGGCAGCGCCGAGCGCATGAAGAAGCTGTCCAAGCTGATTGTCAACGACGAGCCGAAAATTGTAGTGCTGTCGGCCATGAGCGGCACCACCAACAGCTTGGTGGAGATTACCACGCTGCTGCGTCAGGGAAAGAAGAGCGACGCCGCTGCCGCCGTCAACAGGCTGGAGGAAAATTACGCACGGGTGGTGGCCGAGCTGTACGACACCGACGACTACACCGAAAAGGCAGCGGGCGTGCTCAAGCAGCACTTTGAGCTGCTGCGAAGCTTTTCGCCGGAGCGGTTTTCGGATAAGGAGGAGCGGCTGATACTATCGCAGGGCGAGCTCATGAGCACAGCCCTGCAAAATATCTACCTCAACGAGCATGGCGTGCCGTCGGTGTTGCTGCCCGCGCTCGCCTTCATGCGCAAAGACCAGCGCGACGAGCCTGACATGTACTTCATCCGCGAGGTGCTGCTGCGCGAGCTGGCGCTCCACCCCGAGTGTACGCTCTTCATCACGCAGGGCTACATCTGCCGCAACTTTCAGGGCGAGGTGGACAACCTCAAGCGCGGCGGCAGCGACTACTCCGCCTCCATCATTGCCGCCGCCATTGGCGCAAAGGAGGTGCAGATATGGACGGACATTGACGGATTTCACAACAACGACCCACGGGTGGTTGAAAAAACGCACTCCATATCGCATCTCTCCTTCGACGAAGCCTCGGAGCTGGCCTACTTCGGCGCAAAAATCCTCCACCCCACCTGCGTCATTCCGGTGCAGGAATCGAAGATACCGCTGTGGATAAAGAACACGATGAATCCGGAGGCCTTCGGTACGCTCATCAGCGCCGAAACAGGGCCGGGAGCTATCAAGGCGGTGGCCGCAAAGGACAACATCACGGCCATCAAAATAAAGTCCGGGCGCATGTTGCTTGCCTACGGATTTATCCGCCGGATATTTGAGGTGTTCGAGGAGTACAAAACCCCCATCGACATGATTACAACCTCCGAGGTGGCCGTGTCGCTAACGGTTGACGACACCTTGAACTTAGACAAAATTGTGGGATGCCTGAAATGCTTTGGCTACGTGGAGGTTGACCACAACATGACCATCATTTGCGTGGTGGGAAACAAAATCTCGGAGAGCAGAGGTCTGGCGGCAAAGGTTTTCAACGCGCTTGCCGACATTCCCATCCGCATGATTTCGTTTGGCGGAAGCCGCTACAACATTAGCCTGCTGGTGGAGAGCGTCTACAAAAAGAAGGCTATGGAGGCGCTGAACGAAAACCTGTTTTAGCGACAAAACGACAGTTTGACAACCATAAAAAAAATTGAATATTGATGTTTCCTGTAGAAAAATTTCGCAACATTCCCACCCCGTTCTACTTTTACGACGTAGACCTGTTCCGCCGCACCGCGCAAGCTGCGCTGAGCGAGGCGCAAAAGTACGGCTACGTTGTCCACTACGCGCTCAAGGCCAACGCCAACGAAAAGCTGCTCCGCCTGCTCAGCGCTGCGGGATTTGGGGCGGACTGCGTAAGCGGCGCCGAGGTGCAGCGCGCCATCGACTGCGGATTCCCGCCGCAAAGCATCGCCTTTGCCGGCGTTGGCAAGCGCGACGACGAAATTTGCTTGGGCATAGACCACCGCATTTTTTCGTTCAACTGTGAGTCGGAGCAGGAGCTCGAGGTGATCAACGAGCTGGCTCGCGCCAAAGGCACGGTGGCGCAGGTGGCGCTCCGCATCAACCCCAACGTGGACGCTCACACCCACGCTCACATCACCACCGGGCTGGACGAAAACAAGTTTGGCGTCAACCTGTGGCAGCTCACCGACGTGGCAAAAAAGGTGAAGCAGATGAGCCACCTCAAGCTGGTATGCATCCACTTCCACATAGGCTCGCAGATAACGGAGCTTAGCCCGTTTGCGGAGCTCTGCGGCAAGGTGAACGATATTCAGGAGCAGCTTGGGCAGGCAGGGGTTACGGTGGAGCACGTGAACGTAGGCGGAGGGCTGGGCGTGGACTACGAACGCCCAACGGAAAACAGCATCCCCGAATTTGCCGCCTACTTTGCCCTGCTCAACCGGCACATCAAGCTGCGCGCAGGGCAAACGCTGCACTGCGAGCTGGGACGATCCATTGTAGCGCAGTGCGGGTCGCTAATCACCCGGTGTCTGTACGTAAAGGAGCTGCAAAAGAAAAACTTTGTGGTTGTCGACGCGGGCATGACCGACCTCATTCGTCCTGCCCTCTACGGCGCGTACCACAAGATAGAAAACATCACCCCGCAGAACGCCGAACAAAAGGTGTACGACGTGGTAGGCCCCATCTGCGAAAGCAGCGACACTTTCGACAAAGATGTTGCGCTTCCGCAAACGCTCCGCGGCGACCTCTTAGCCATTCGCACCGCCGGAGCCTACGGCGAGGTGATGGCCTCGCGCTACAACCTGAGACCGCTGCCAAGGGCCTTTTTTTCGGACGAGCTGTAGGGTGAGAGAAATCTCCTGCCACACGCTGCTCGAAGCAGGCGGGGAAGAGTGAGTAAATGAGCATTTTGATGTAATCAATCGCTAATAAAAAATTCGCTAAATTGTATATTCCAGCCATGAAAAAATGGAAGCTTATGCTGGCGGGCATGGCAGTAGCTATGGCGACCTGCCAAAAAGAAAAAGAAACCGACTTTGAGCGGGGCAAAAAGGACGGAAAGGCTTTTTGCGACTGTATGACCACCGCCGGCTTGTCCGGGCAGCTGTGCCTGAGCCATATAGACCTCAACCAGCTTGCCGCTATGGGCGCCGCTGACCACCCACAAATAAGCGACTACGTGGCAGGCTTGCTCACAGCGCCGTGCATGTTTGAGTACCTTGCCTTGCTTCGCCTCCAATACCCCAATATGCCTGACGTTGCCGATGCAGCGCCCCCCGCCGTCATTCCGTAGCGTAACGCGCGAGGCGCGAGCAAGCGGAGCGAAGGAACCTCAGCCCATACCTGCGACGGCAAGCGGGCGGCAGCGCGCGAGACACGAGCAAGCGAAGCGGAGGAATCCCAGCCTGTAGCTGCCGACGACAAGCGTTGGAGCGTCTGTACCTCATTTCCACCTAATTTTATCAACAAAACAACCTCAGTAGCATCATGTTACAGTTAATTTCCCAACCTCATTACCTCATTTGCCGTCAACAGCTACGGGCTGAGGTTCCTCCGCTTCGCTCGCTCGTGCCTCGCGCGCTCCGCTGCGGAATGACGATGGCGTGTGCGAGGAAGGGAGAAAGGGTGGTGGGGAAAGGTATGTGTTTTCATTTGGTGGGGGGCGCCCCCCCCACACCGGACCACGAAATAGAAGCCCCCTAATCCCCCGCAGAGCCCCCCCCCGCCTTGCGGAG
>JAIRSZ010000107.1 GCA_031255195.1 Prevotellaceae bacterium
TATCGTACTATTTTAATGAATACCTCGTTCATGTTTTCTGCCCCATACTGTTTTTTCAGCTCGTCGGGGCTGCCCATAGCGGCAATACCGCCGCTCGCCATTATCGACACGCGGCGGCAGTACTCGGCCTCGTCCATGTAGTGGGTGGTGACAAATACCGTGACGCCGCTGCCGGCCGCCTCGTAAATGAGCTCCCAAAACCGGCGGCGGGTAATGGGATCGACTCCGCCGGTTGGCTCGTCTAAAAACACAATTTCCGGGCGGTGCAAAATGCTCACCATGAAGGCGAGCTTCTGCCGCCAGCCCAGGGGTATGTCCCGTATCAGCGTGTGTCGTGCGCGCCCCAGCTCAATGCGCTCGTAAAGCTCCTCGCTCCGTCGGCGAACATCGGCAGCCCGCAGCCCGTAGACGCCGCCGTAGAACGCAATGTTTTCGGCCACCGTGAGGTCTTCGTACAGCGAAAAACGCTGGCTCATGTAGCCGATGTGCTGCTTGATTTTTTCGCTCTGCGTATATACGTCGAATCCGGCTACGGCGGCCTCGCCCGACGTGGGCTTGAGCAGCCCGGTGAGCATACGCATGGCGGTGGTTTTTCCTGCGCCGTTAGCGCCCAGAAATCCGAAGATTTCTCCCTTTTCCACCTCAAACGAAATGGAGCGCACGGCAGCGAAGTCGCCGAACTTCTTCGTGAGGTTTTTTGCTGTTATGGATTTGTCGCTGTTCATGCCGATAGCAGTTTGATAAAGCAGTCTTCTATGGAGGGCGGTATTTTGCGAAGCACAGCATCAGTAACGCCGTGATTCACAATATACTGCATCATATCGTTCACCTCTTTTTCGCCGTCGGCGCGCATTTGCAGGTGCAGAAATTCGCCAAAGGTGAAGCAGCTTGCCGTGTTCGGGTAAGCGCGCAGCAGCGTGACAAGCCCGTACATGTCGCCGGACTTGAGCTGGTAGAGGTTGCCGCTGTAGCGCTGCACGATACCTTCGGGCGTGTCGGTTTGCAGGAGGCAGCCGTTGTGTATGAATGAGATGCGGTCGCACATGGCGGCCTCGTCCATGTAGGGTGTGGAGACCAGCATGGTGATTCCCTGCGATTTCAGGGTTTGCAGCATCTGCCAGAACTCCTGCCGCGACACAGCGTCCACGCCGGTGGTAGGCTCGTCTAAGATGAGCGTCGACGGGCGGTGAATGAGCGCGCACGATAAGGCCAGCTTCTGCTTCATGCCTCCCGAAAGAGCGCCTACACGCCGCTTTTTGAAAGGCTCTATCTGGCTGTATATGGGGCGGATGAGGTCGTAATTTTTCTCGACGGAGGCGTTAAAAATGGTGGCGAAGAAGCGCAGATTCTCCTCCATCGTCAAGTCCTGGTATAGCGAGAAGCGTCCGGGCATGTAGCCAATGGAGCTGCGGATGGCGCGGTAGCTCTTCACCACGTCCACGCCGTTGATTGCTGCGCTGCCGCCGTCGGGCAGGAGCAGGGTGGCGAGGATGCGCATTAGCGACGTTTTACCGGCTCCGTCGGGTCCAATAAGCCCGAACAGCTCCGCCCGCCGTATGCGCAGGCTAACGTCGTTCAGCGCCTGCACCGCGCCGTACCTCTTCGATATGTGGTTGACTTCAATCATTGCCCTTACCTCTGTTTTATCTGCGCCGTCCGTGCGCCATTGATTCTCAAAACCGCGCCTCCCCGGGCATACCTGTTTTCAGCGAGCCGTCATTTTCCACCAGAATTTTTATGGCGTACACGAGGTTTACGCGCTCGTCGCGGGTTTGGATAATTTTCGGCGTGAACTCCGCCTTGTCGGAAATCCAGATAATTTCACCGTCAAATGTTTTCAGGCTTCCGCTATCGCCGTCCACCGACACGCTCACGCGCTGCCCGAGGCGAATGGACGAGAGCTGCGTTTCGCCGACGTATGCCTTCAGCTTCATGCGATGCACCTCGCCGATTCTGTAGAGCGCTTTTCCGGCAACGGTCACTTCGCCCGCTTCGCAGTACTTCGTCAGCACCACGCCCTCCTGGGGGTTGGTGATGATGCACTTCGACATGCTGTGGTCAACCTGCGCTATTTGCGCCCTGACGGTTGCCAGGCGGCTTTGCAGCTCGCTCCGTTGCGCGGCGATTACTTCTATTTGCCGTGTGGCCATGTCGATGCCGTTTTGCACGTCGTCATGCTGCTTTTGCGTGGCCGCGCCGTCGGCCAGCATGTTGGCAATGCGCTGCCGGTCTCTTTCGAGGTTGGCTATTTGCTGCTGCTGCACGCCGGACTGCGCCAGCAGCACGGCAAACTGCGCCTCGGCAGCGGCAAGCTGCGCCTTGAGCTGCTGCTTGCTAAAGTAGAGGTCAGACGTGTCTATCAGCCCCACCACCTCGCCGGCCTTGAGCGGAAGGCCGTCTTCCACCCTGCACCACAGCACCTGCCCGCTGCCCTGCGCCGACACGATTACCTCGCGCGCCTCGAAGTTACCGTATGCGTCGGCTTTGCGTCCGCTGCCCGAACAGGCGGTTAGCGTCGCTACGACGCTTCCGAAAAAAATTAGCTGTTTCATGATTCAATGATTTTTTTTACTGTTCCAATCCAAGTATAAGCAAGTAGCTCAGCCGTGCGCCAACCAGCTGAATTTTTGTTCGCTCCACGCTAAGGTGCGCGGCGATTTCGGCGTTCAGGTCGGCAATGTAGTCGCTGGTGGTGATGTCGCCGTTGCGAAGCCGCGAAGCGCTTTCGGCGCTTATTTGCCGGTGCAGCAGCGCAATTTGCAGGTCGTGCTCCAGCAGCTCGGCCTGCTTGACAACCTCGTAGTGCATGTTCCAGGCGGCAGTGTGCACGCTTTCGTCAAACGCCGCCTTCCGGTTATCCATCATCTTTGCCTGAATGTCCAGGCGCTGCTGCTCCTTTTTTATGACGCTGCCGTCCCAGGGAATCCAGCTGAGCCGCAGCCCCACCATGTAGAAAGGCTTGAAGTCGGTGGCGAGCATGTTGTAGCCGGGTCGTCCGTAGTAGAGGTTGCCGAAGGCCGACACTTTCGGCAGCATTTCGGTGGCGAGCGCCTTTTTGGTCGCCATGAGCCGCTCGACGCGCGTGTCGAAGGCCGCCATCTCCACCCGCCGGTTGTCGGCCTGGGGCATTTCTGCCGCAGGCACGTCCGGGAGCTTCAGCAGCGTAGCGGCAGGGAACGTTGTTCCGGTGAGCATTTCCAGCGCCTTCAGGCAGGCCTGCCTGTTGGATTCTGCCTCGGCGATTTGCTTTTCCGCTTTCAGCTTCTCCACCTCCAGCAGGCTCAAGTCGCGCGACGTGCGCAGCCCGTTCTTCACGGCCGACTGCATGAAGGCAAGCCGCTCGCTCAGCGTTTCGAGCGCCAGCACAAACGTTTCCCTGTAGCACTGCTGCGCCAGCGCGGTGAAGTACACCTGCTGAATTTGCTGCTTCAGCGCGTGCATGTCGGCCTCGTTCATTTGCCGGCTCTCTGCGGTGTTCAGCCGCTCCACAGCCTTGCCGGACGCGCTCTTGTTCGCATCGAACAGGGTTTGCTGAACGTTTACCCCCACCCGGTAGTGGTCTTTCGGCAGCGGGTCGATGGCGGCCTGAAATCCGGCGGGCAGCACGTCGCCAATGTCGGTTACCTCGCTTTGGTAGCTGGCCTCGCCCACGATGCTCACGCGCGGGAAGTAGCTGGTCAGCGTTAGCGATTTCAGCTGTATTTTCAGCGCCTCGTCCAGCAGGTCGCCCTGCCCTGCCAGCGGGTAGTTTTCGCGCCCCAACGCCCAGCAGCGCGCCAGCTCCAACGTATCGCCGGCGTGCGCCGCGCCAGCCAAAAGCAATCCTGTAGCTAAAAGAAACGTTCTCATTTTTTCAGTGCATTAAGAATAAACTCTGTGACCACCTGCTGACGCTGCGCAAGAAATTCCCGCTTGACCGCCTCGTCATTTTTGAACAGCGCGCCCTCAATCAAAGGCCGTATAATGAATGGGAAGAAGCACATGGAGGCCATGTTCATCATCAGGTGCTCGGCGGTGATGTGGGTAATTCCCTCCCTGAGCAGCCGGGCGTTGAGGATACGGAAGATGCGGCTGGGATCCATTTGTGTGAACAGGCCAATGATGCGCGCTGGGTTTTGCTGCAAGTCCATAATCAGAAAGTTGGCCAAGCCAAAGTTCGAGGAGAGCAGCTCGAAGTATGCCGAAACAAACCGGCGGACTGTCTCCGCCACCGGCTGCCGCGAAATCAAAATGGAGGCTATTGGGGGAACATTCGTCTTTATCAGGTTAGCAAAAACGGCAAGGTAAAGGCTCTCCTTTGTGCGGTAGTAGTAGTGGAGCAGCGCCTTGTTTACGCCCGCTTCGTCGGCAATCTCCTGAGTAGTTGCACCCTTTAGCCCCTTTTGCAGGAACACCTTTTTGGCGGCCTCTAAGATAGCTTGCTCGGTTTTTGAATCGTTTGGTTTCATTTTGTTGCTATTTTTTTATCGCGCGGTTTAATCATTTGGTTTAACCGCATGGTAAAATCGAAGGCAAAGGTAGAACAAATTTTTTATCCTGCAAATTTTTTTTTGAGCAAAAACAAAAAAAATTGCAGAAAAGCTGTGCCAATTTAATAGCAATGCTGGTCAAGGGTAGAAAAAAAACGCTTTTGTTGCCACCTGAGTGAACAGGATTTTAAGGGAGCAGGATTTTATTCTGATTTCATTTTGATTCTATTTTTATGTATTTTTGCAGAAAAACAGAATCGAAATGAGCTATCTGCAATTCAGAGACAAGTTCTACGAGCTGGGCTACTTCCATGTTCACCAGGTGTACGCCTGGCAAACGGACTTTGACAAAAGCAACCTGACCCGCTGGGTGAAGAAGGGGCTGCTGGTTAAGCTGCGCAACGGATGCTACAGCTTCCCCGAATACCTGCACCAGCCGAATTTTGCCTGCTTTCTCTCCAACCGGATATACCGCCCGTCATACGTCAGCCTGCACACGGCGCTGGCCTTCTACGGGATGATACCCGAAGCCGTTGCGCAGGTAATGGCGGTGAGCACGCTGAAAAAGGCAACGTTTGAAAATTCCTTCGGGACGTTCACCTACCGTCAGGTGGCCAACAACCTGCTGTTTGGGTACGACGTCAAGCCTTTTCGCAGCAGCCGGACGCTCCTGCTCGCGCAGCCCGAAAAGGCGCTCCTGGACTTGCTCTACCTCTACCCGTTCTACAACACGCGGCAGGAGATGGAGGAGCTGCGCATAGACGAGGATTTTCTCCGGCAGGATTTTGACGTAAAGCGATTTGGCGAATATGCCGAAAAGTTCGGCTCAGGAGCGCTGAGCAGACGAGCTGCCCTGCTCCTAAAAACTTACGACTTATGATACGGTTAGAGCAAATACAACACTTTTTTCCGGCGCAGGTGCAGGGCAACCCTGAGCGCCGGAAGAGCATGGTGAAGGAGTACATCCAGCTGATGATGCTGGACTACCTTGCCACCACGCCGCACATCAAAAAAATTGCGCTCATCGGCGGCACGTGCCTGCGGTTAGTGAAAGGCGTCGACCGCTTCTCGGAAGATTTGGACTTTGACTGCAAACACCTCTCCAGGCAAGAATTTTCGGACATGGCGGAGGATGTGTTGGCCTTTCTGAAGCGGTCGGGGCTGCGCGCCGAGGCAAGAGAGACGGCAAGCAGCAAGCTGAAAGCGTTTCGTAAGAATATTTATTTTCCAGAGCTGCTCTTTGAGCTGGGCTTGTCGGGGTACAGAGAAGAACGCTTTTTGATAAAAATGGAAGGAGAAGGGCAAGACCAGGGCGTGAGCTACCGGCCAACTGTGGCAAACATCAGGGGTTGCGGCTTTTTTTTCCCCTTTCCCGTGCCACCGGACGAGATTTTGTGCGCCATGAAGCTGTCGGCGTTGCTTGCCCGACAAAAGGGGCGCGACTTCTACGACGCCATGTTTCTCTTGGCGCTCGCCAAGCCCGACTACGCATACTTGACGCAAAAGCAAAACATCGGCAGCTGGCCGGAGCTCAAGGAGGCGCTTTTGGAGGTACTTAAAAAAGTGGACTTGGAAAAAAAGTCGCAGGACTTTAAGCACCTGACCTTTCAAAAAGACGGCAACGAGATTCTCCTGTTCAAAGAATTTATCTTGAGCCTTGGCTGAATCAGAGAGGGTTTTGATTTTTATTGTTAAATGTGCTCCGAAAACGCTTACGCTGTTAAACATTTTCCATACTTTTGCTGCAAGGAAGTTGGCCTGCCAACCCAAATTACGTTTTACATTTTAACATTTATTTTTTTGTTATGACAAGCAAGACTTTTTTCAGGAGAGCGTTGCTGCTGCTGGCAGCTTTTTCGCTTTACTCCGCAACGCTGCCGGCCAAGGGCAAGGGCGAGGCGGCTACTACGGGAGCGCAAGACCGCAAATATTGGGCTGACCTGCTGTACAAAATTTCGGAGCCTGTGCTCGGCAGCATGAGCCGCGGCGAGCTGGTGAAAAACATGGAGCTCGAGCTGTCGCCCACGTGGGACGGGCGCAGCAAAACCGTATCCTACATGGAGGCTTTTGGACGGCTGATGGCCGGACTTGCGCCGTGGCTCGCCCTTCCTCCTGACAACACCGACGAGGGGAAGCAGCGACAGCAGCTGCTGGCGTGGGCGCTGAAAAGCTACGCCAACGCGGTTGACCCCGACAGCCCCGACTACCTCGAATGGAAGCGCGAGGGGCAGCCGCTCGTCGACGCCGCCTACATTGCCAACAGCTTTTTGCGCGCCCCAAAGCAGCTGTGGGAGCCGCTGGACAGCGTTACAAAGCAACGCTTCGTCAAGGAGTTCAAGGGGCTGCGCCGCGTGCAGCCGCCCTACTCCAACTGGCTGCTGTTTGGCGCTATGGTAGAAACATTCCTCCTCTCTGTGGACGAGGAGTACGACGCTTTCCGCATCAGCATTGCGCTGCGCAAAATGGAGGAGTGGTACGTGGGCGACGGATGGTACTCCGACGGGCCTCGCTACTCGTTTGACTACTACAACAGCTACGTCATTCAACCCATGTACGTGGAGATACTCGAAACGCTGGCGCAGCACAAGAAAATCAACACCCGTGGCTTTGCCCCTGCGCTGAAACGTATGCAGCGGTACGGCGAAATTCTGGAGCGGATGATTTCGCCCGAAGGTACTTTTCCGGCCGTGGGGCGCTCCATCACCTACCGCATGGCGGCCTTCCAGCCGCTGGCGCTGCTGACGTGGAAGTACCAGCTGCCGCAGGGGTTGCCCTACGGGCAGGTGCGCGCCGCGCTCACCGCCACCATGAAGCGGATGTTTGCGGTGGAGGGCAACTTCGGCAAGTCGGGATACTTGCAGCTGGGCTTCGCCGGACACCAACCCCACATCTCCGACTACTACACCAACAACGGCAGCGCGTACATCACCTCGCTGGCGTTCCTGCCCCTGGGGCTGCCCGCTGACCACCCCTTCTGGACAGACGCGCCGCAAGATTGGACGTCGAAAAAAGCGTGGAGCGGCCAGGCGTTCCCGCGAGACCATGCAAGCGAGTAGGGTAATATGCGAGTTCACTTTATAGCCATTGGCGGAAGCGCCATGCACAGCCTTGCGCTGGCGCTACACGCAAAGGGGTACGCCGTGAGCGGCTCGGACGACGAGATTTTTGACCCCGCCAAAAGTCGGCTTGCCGCAAAGGGGCTGCTGCCGGAAAAAACAGGCTGGTTTCCCGAAAACATCACGGAGGAGATAGACCAGGTGATTCTCGGTATGCACGCCCGCGCCGACAACCCGGAGCTGCTGCGCGCCAGGGCGCTTGGCCTCAAAATATACTCCTACCCTGAGTACCTGTACGAGCAAACCCGGAGCAAGATGCGCATTGTTGTCGGCGGAAGCCACGGCAAAACCACCACCACCGCCATGATTATGCACGTGCTGCGGCACGCAGGCCTGGCGTTTGACTACATGGTTGGGGCGCAGCTCGACGGGTTTGACGCTATGGCGAGCCTTAGCGAGGCCGCCCGCATTGCCGTCTTTGAGGGCGACGAGTACCTCACCTCGCCCATTGACCCAAGGCCAAAGTTCCACCTGTACCGTCCGCACGTGGGTATCATCACGGGCATTGCGTGGGATCACGTGAACGTGTTCCCCACGTGGGAGGGCTACGTGGAGCAGTTCGCCGCCTTTGCCGACCTGATAGAGGACGGCGGCACGCTGATTTTTTGCAGCAGCGACGCAACCTGCGCTGCGGTGGCCGCAAATGCCAAAAGCTCCCTCCGAAAAACAGGCTACGAGGCGCACCCCTGCGTGAACGAGGGCGGGGTGTGCAGCCTCGTTACGCCCGACGGAAACATTCCGCTCAAGATTTTTGGGGAGCACAACCTGCACAACCTGAGCGCGGCCATGCTTGCCTGCGAGCAGGCGGGCGTGGCGCGCAGCGACTTCTACGCCGCCATCGGGGAGTTTGGCGGCGCAGCGCGGCGGCTACAGCTTATGGCGGCGGCAGGCAGCACCAGCGTTTTCTACGACTTTGCCCACTCGCCCTCCAAGCTGCGCGCCACCACCGAAGCCGTTAAGCGACAGTTTCCGCAGCGAAAGCTGTACGCCTGCATGGAGCTGCACACCTTTAGCAGCCTCTCCAAAAGCTTCCTCGCGCACTACAGCGGCGCTATGCAGGACGCCGACGTTGCCTGCGTGTACTTTAACCCCGAAACGGTGAAGCACAAGCAGCTGAGCGAAATTTCGGCGGCTGAGGTTGCCGAAGCTTTTGGCGGCGGCGTAAGGGTTTTTACGGATAGCGGCAAGCTCGTGTCGGAGCTGAAAAAGCTGAGCGGCGAGCAGGCAAATTTTCTCCTGATGAGCTCTGGAAATTTTGGCGGGGTAAACGTCAGGGAGCTGGCAGAAAGCCTTTGCGGTGAGAAAAATATTTAACCGCAAAGTACGCAAAGGCGGATACGCAAAGAGCGCAAAGGCAAATCATACAAAATGTTTACTCATGCAGCTTTGCTTTGCGCCCTTTGCGAAAAACCTTTGCGCCCTTTGCAGTGAGAAAAATATTGCGCAGCGACGTAAAAAGACGGAATATTGATTATTCGTATTTGCATAAAATTTTTCCGACCGCCTGCGGCGGTATTAGGTTTTTTTGCTCGCTCCGTTCGCCAGACACGGCAAAGCTCGAGAGCTTACAAGAAGGACGGACGCCACGGTAGCTAAGGCAAAACCAAGCGGAAGCCAAGACAGTCGTAGCGATGGACGGAGCCCTCGTAGTCCCGGCTGGCAACACGGCAGCCCTCCGCGGTGTCGTACCAGCTGCCGCCGCAACTCACACGGGACGAGCAGGAACTGCCATAGCAATCCTGACACCACTCCCACACGTTGCCGGTCATGTCGTAAATGCCCAAGGCGTTGGGTTTCTTTCCCCCAACAGGGTGCGTTTGTTTGTCACTGTTGTCTGTGTACCACGCCACTTCGTTAATGTCGTCGCTGCCCGAGTACTCGTCGCTGCTTTTTTTTGTTCCCCCGCGGGCGGCATACACCCACTCAGCTTCGGTGGGCAGCCGGTAGCTTTTGCCCGTGCGGGCATTAAGTCTTTTTATAAACTCTTGCGCATCGTCCCAACTTACCATTTCCACAGGGCGGTTGTCCCCTTTGAAGCGTGACGGAATGGTATCCATTACATCCTGATACTGCTTCTGCGTTACCTCGTATTTACCTATGTAAAAACCTTTCACGGTATCGCTACCCTCTACGTACACCATTTCTATACCGTCGGGGCTGTAGACCTCTCCATTTTTACGTTTGTTGTTGTTGTCATCTTTACCTTCGTCGTCGGAAGACGAG
>JAIRSZ010000126.1 GCA_031255195.1 Prevotellaceae bacterium
GCGTCGCAGCGTAAAAGTCAGGAAGTAATCTCTATTATAAAAAAGTATAAAAATCTTTCCGGTACGCCGTTCATAGCTTTTTATTGCTACCTTTGCGGTGAAATCTGCCAATTGCGACTACACCCTTAAACTAAAAACAACATGCTACACGAACAATTTACATGCCATGCTGATAACCAAAAACACACCATGATGGTATACGTCTTAACATTCTCAAAAAACAGATATTGGATTAAGCGCCCGTCCGTAAAACAGCTATTTAACTAAGGTCGCTACAAATGTTGAAGCGGTATAGAAGAAACATATAACTTTCAACCCTTGATTCGCATAATTACTTATACGCCATGAAGATTTCAAAAGAGGCAAAAATTGGGCTGTTTGCTTTCGCTATGCTCATCGTGCTGTATTGGGGCATTAACTTTTTGAACAAAAATGAGAGCCTCAAGCGGACTGACGCCTACTACGTAACGTACAGCAACGCCAACGGCTTGCAGCGCAAGTCGCCCGTGATGATAAGCGGAGTTGCGGTGGGCAACGTCAGCGCGGTGGAGCTTAGCGGCAGCGGCAGCGTTGTGGTAACCCTGCAAGTCAGCGCCCAGCACAAGCTGCCGGTGGGCACTACCGCAGCGGTGGGCAGCGGCGGCCTGCTCGGTAAAAAAAACATAACGCTGGCGCTCGCCAACGGCAGCTCCGCCTTACACAAGGCAGGCGACACCCTGAAGGCAAGCGCATCGGACGGTGACATTATGAGCATGGCCGCCCCCATAGCGGGCAAGGCCGACAGCCTGCTGGCGCAGCTCAACAGCGTGGCCGCCGACCTGCACGCCATGATGAGCGCACAGAACCAGGCCAACATCGTCACATCGCTGTCCAACATCGCCGCCCTGTCGGACAACCTCAACAGGGCTGCCGCCGAGTTGAGCAGCATTGCCGCCGAAAACCGCAAAGGCGTAAGCGCAATGGTGAGCGAGCTGAGCGAAGCGTCGAGCAACATCAACGCCATTTCGGACAACCTGAAGAGCAACAACGAGGAGGTTACCTCGCTCATCAAAAATGCCGACGCCACCTTTGCCAACGCCCAGGCGCTGTCGGCAACGCTCAACCGCTACGTGGAGCAGGGAACGCTCCTCAGCTCCATGCAGAACGATTCGCTCTACGTTAACCTCAACTGCACGGTAAACAGCCTCAATGCGCTGCTAATCGACTTGAAAAACAACCCGAAAGACTACGTGCATTTCTCAATGTTTGGAGGAAAAAGCAAAAGAAAATAGCAGGAAAAAAGCGTGCGCGCGCAGGGGTTACTTCCCCTTCATCTTATCTACCACCGACCGAGCCTGGTTGAGCAGCGCCGCCGCGTTCTGGTAGCCCTCGGTCACGGCAAGAGGCGTGCCCTTGCTGTCGAGGTAGATGAGCGTTGGGTAGGCGCGTATGGGGTATTTGGCCTGTAGCCTGCTGCCAAGAGGCCCCTCCCAATCAATTTGCAGGTTTACAAAGTTGGCGTTGAAGTAGATACCCACCTCCCTGTCGGTAAAAACATTTCGAGACATTGCCTTGCACGGCCCGCACCACGAGGCGTAAGCGTCAACAAACACCACCTTTTTCTCCTTGTCGGCCTGCCTGAGCGCCTGCTCAAACGTCCCCTCAAAAAACCTTATTCCAAACAGCTCCTGCGCTTGCAGGACGCAAAAAAACGGAAAAATCAAGAAACAAAAACATACAACTTTTTTCATAATACTTGTATTTTACAGATGAAAGAATTATAGCTGTTTTTCAGCGCACTTCAAGCCGCCTCCTGCATCATTCCGCAGGAGCGCTCAGAGCGCTATTGAACTCATAATAGTCTCGGTAGCGCCCCTATGCTGCACCACATAGGTACGGCATGTGTTGCAGCACTGCTCGTAGCGCTGCCTGTCGACGCTCAACATGCCCACCAGGTTCATCAGCTCCGGCGCTGACGATACGGAGAAAGCCCCGCCCAGCGACACCAAGTCGGTTGCCTCGCGAAACTTTGCGTAGCAATCTCCAAAAATCACCGGAATACCAAACACCGCCGCCTCAAGAATGTTGTGAATCCCCGCGCCGAATCCGCCGCCCACGTAGGCCATATCGCCAAACCTGTAGAGCGATGAAAGAAAGCCCACCGCATCGACCACAAAAACGCTGTACGCAGCTATATTGACATCAGGATTTTCCTGCCACTTCGAGTATCGCAGCGCAGGCTTTTCCATCCGCGCCAGCAGGCTGCGCACACCACCCTCGCTCACCTCGTGCGGCGCTATGATGAGCTTTATGTTGGGCATTTTATTCACTAAGTCGGCCAGCAGCTCGTCGTCGCGCGGCCAGGTGCTGCCCGCCACCAGCGTTATCTTGCCCTGCTGCGACAGCTGAGCCAGCTGCGGCAGGGCGCTGGCGTCGGCCGCCACCTCTATCACGCGGTCAAAGCGGGTGTCGCCTGCGTATGAGGCGTTGTGCACGCCCACCGAGTCCAGCAAGTCCAGCGATTCGTCGTTTTGCACAAAAATGTGCTCAAAGAAGCCCAGCATTTTCACAAAAAACTTTCCGTACAGCTGGTCAAAAAAAGCCTGCTGCTCGTGGAAAATGGCCGACACAACGTAGGTCTTTGTGCCATGCCGCCTAAGCGCCTGCAAGTAGTGATACCAAAACTCGTACTTAACGAATATGGCGATGTTCGGCGCAACAATCTGCACAAACCTGCGCGCCACCCACCACAGGTCAAAGGGCAGGTAGCACACGTAGTCGGCGGTGGCGTAGTCCTTGCGCACCTCGTAGCCCGATGGCGAAAAAAAGGTGAGCAGAATAAAAGCGTCCGGGTAGCGGCTGCGCAGCCTGTCGATAACAGGCCGTCCCTGCTCAAACTCGCCCAGCGAGGCGCAGTGAACCCATACCACCTTGCGCTGTCCGCGTCTGCCCATTGCGCTTCTCAGCCTGCGCAGTCCGCCCCGCTGCCCCCCCACCAGCTTGCGCGCTTTGGGGTAAAAGGGCGCGCAAGCGTGCGCACCCAGCCAGAACAACAGCATCCCTATATTGTACAAAAAAATCACTTCCTCACTTACGGTAATAAATTTTTGCTGCAAAGATAGCTCTTTATTCAATCATAAAGCAGACGTAGAGAAGAAAAAAGTTTTCCGGCGCAACAAAAAAGATGAGCAACGAACGCAGGATTCGTAGAAGGTAAAAAGTCTACAGGTTAGGAAAGGTAAAGCCGCAAGAAATTCTTTAACGGCTCTACTGCGGCAGCATCTAAGTCCCAATGCAGCGTATTTTTGAAATCGCGATTGGGGTCTTTTGCCTTGTCCTTTTCGGCTTTGGTATCGCCATGTAAAACTTCCAGGTATGCGTAAATTTTACTTTTCTTTGCAGGAATGGTCAGGGGATTTTTTGTGCAAGCCGTTTTTGTGGGCAGGCAGTCTTCAAACTTTTGCCAGCAATCAAATACAGGCTGGTTTTGGGGGTTAATAATTTTCTCCAACAAATCCTCCAATGCGCCGTCATCTCTGTTATTGGGAAAAAGAAACAGCTCAAAAGCCAAGCCATACCTTGCTTTCCATGCTTCAATTTCTTTTTTGCGTGCGGAAAAACCTCCACCATTTGCAGGGGTATCGGCATCAAAAATGATGAGGTTAACGCCTCCTTCGTCAGCATTACGCCTCATATCCTCCCTAACATCTTCACCTTTTTTTTTGCTACTTTTAATCTTCGTCCACCCGTCGCCCGAAAGTATATCTTCGGGAGTATTATCTCTGCCGCATTTCAACGAAATGCCCCACAGATGCTCTACGTAGTGGTGAATAAATCTTTGGTCGGCTTTGCCCTCTACAAAAATTTTGAACTTTTTCATTAGCGAAACTCCCTCCCGTTTCTTACAGAAGATTCCAACCCCTCAAAAGATCTGACGTATGACCGAAAACCTTCCCTTGCCGTATTTACAATAGAAAACACATTGACGTAACCCTGCATGTCAACGTATTCTGCCTGCTTTAGCACATTGACCAAAGATTGTAGCATTTCCCAGCTATGCGTTGTGATAAATAGCTGGACATTTGCAGCGCGAATCAGATTAAACAGGGTTTGCCAGGCTAACTCTTGCGACCTAAAATGCAACCCATTTTCAATTTCGTCAATCAGACAAATGAAATTTTGCTCATCATTTGCCGCAATTGTAGCGGCAATATCCAAAAATCGTCGAGCGCCATCGCCCATTAGCTGCAAGGGAATCCTCTCGGAGATTCCCTCTTTGTCAACGTAAATACCGTTGGGCAAAGCGTAAAGCCCCTTGATTTTGCTGTCGAGCTTATTCAGCAAGCCATTCAAAACGCCCTCTTTTCTGGCAACGAACAGCGTTTTTAGCTGCTCTGATAATCCGGCGCCAACATTTGCCGGCGACAAGAACGTAGACACAATATCTTCCCTGTAGGTAGCGCTTAGCATCTGCTTAACGCCGTCTCTTTCAAACTGTAGCCAAGTTTTGAACGGTTTAGCGGCTTCGTCCGCTCTTTTTATGGAAAAAGAATACTCCAGCCCCAGAATATCGGAGGCCGCCGCCAGCGAGGTTGCCGGTAAAGGATTTTCCCGAGCGGGCATCTCTACTTCTCTGCTAACGATATTTTTTTCAAAGATTGGTGCAATTTCCACTTCTCGATTTATGTTCCCTGAAAAATCGCCGGTGATTAACAGCTTATTTTGGGGGTCGAGATTGTAAAAAATATTTTTGATGCTGCTTTTGCTAACGGACATTCCGCGCATACGGTTAATATTCAACGCCAGCTCGGGGTTGGACATGCCGGAGAGCAGAAAAACAGATTCCAGCACGGAAGTTTTCCCGCTATTATTTTCGCCCAATAGCACGTTGACCTTGGAAAAACCGTTGAGTTCCAAGCTGTCAAAACCCCGAAAATTCTTTACTTTCAGTGACTCCAATTGTATCATAGCTATGCATAAAATATTGTGTAAAGTTAGCATAAAATCTTCAGCTATACACAAGCGGATAAAAATAGCGAGTTACAACCGCAGCGTGTAAATATCTAAATAAAGACACCTGCCATTCGCTTTTCTGCGCGCGCTACTCCGGTTTTCTCCGCGAGCTATCCCGCACCATCAGCGTTGTGTTGAGCACGATCTGCTCGGAGGGAAGTTTTTCGTCCGAGTTTATTTGCCGGATGAGCAGCTCCATTGCCTGCTGCCCCATCTCGAAGCCGGGCTGGTGCACGCTGGTGAGGTTAGGCTCCAACATCTGGGTAATGCTTTCGTCGGCAAAGCCCACCAGCGCCACGTCCTGGGGTATTTTTCGCCCAGCCCTCTTGAGCGCCAGCATGGCGCCGGCCGCCGTAAAGTCGTTGACGGCAAAGATAGCGTCGAACTCCGTGCCCTGCTGCACCAGCAGCTCCGTCTGCCGCCGCCCCTCGTCCATGCTGTCGGCGGCAATGGTCAGGTGGGGCAGCCCTGCGTCCGTCAGCGCCTGCAGGTAGCCTGCGAGCCTGTTTTTGTAGATGGTTCGGTTTTGCGGCCCGTAGAAATGGACAATGTTTCGGCAACCTTGCTCTACTAAGTGTATAGTAGCGTCGTAAGCGCCAGCAAAGTCGGTCACCGTAACGTGCATAGCGTCGATGCCGTCGGCCACCCTGTCGAAGAAGACGATGGGGATGTTCGTATCCATGAGCTTTTGGAAGTGCTCGTAGGAGTTGGTTTGCTTGGATATGGAGGCCAGCACGCCATCCACGCGCCCGTTGACGATGGTGGTCACGGCGGTAATTTCCTTGAGGAGCTGCTCGCTGCTCTGCACCAGCATCAGGCTGTAGCCGTTGCGCTCGGCCACCTCCTCTATGCCACAAATGACGGTGGCAAAAAAGTAGTGCACCACCTCGGGGACGATAACGCCAACGATGCCGCTGCTACGATTTTTGAGGCTCAGCGCAATGGGGTTGGGCGTATAGTTCAGACGGCGGGCAAGCTCCTGCACTCGCCTTTTGGTATCTCCGTTGATGTCCGGATGGTCTTTGAGCGCCCGCGAAACGGTGGATATAGAAAATCCAAGCTCGTTGGCAATATCTTTTATGGTAATATGTTGCGATTTCATCACTTGAAACAGTGGGTTATCAGCGGCCAACGACGCCTCTTTTTTCGCCGAAAAAATTCTCGACAGGCAGGGCAAATCCTGCCTCCGGCTTTTTTTTCGTATCGGCAAAAAGAATATCGAAAGCGCTTGAAATTTGATAAAATAATATAGTATTGACGCCACGTGCACACACTCGTGTGTGTGTGTGTGTGTGTGTGTGTGTGTGTGTGTGTGTGTGTGTGTGTGTGTGTGTGTGTGTGTGTGTAAGCGTCCACTCTGAATTTACTCGAACAAAAAATATTTTACCGGCACAGGACAAAAAATATTTTGCCCGTGCGGAGAACGCACCGGCAAAAAAACTGCATGCGCCTGCGCATATTTTACGCAGGTGCAATAAAACGTCCGTTAAATCCTGAGGTGTGATGCTGTGCTGCATTGATGCGATGCTGTGCTGCATTTTTGTTGCCGTTTTTTAGGTAAAACATCTTATTCTTTGTAGCGCAAAAATACATGTTTTTTTCATTTAAGCTGAAAAAGCAGGAGAAAAACCTTTTCTGCACCCCTCATTCTCTCTATTTTTTCGCTAAAATAAAAAGTTAAATGAAGTTGTTAAGAGTTATAAAATATTTTTGCAAACGTTTGCGATAACGTTTGCAATTTGTCATTCATAATTCGCTGTAAAAAAATCGTTTAATTGAAATTTTTATTCGTATTTTTGACGGCATAAAATAAGTTTTATCCAAGTTTTACTCTACAGTATTCAAAACTATTTAACTATGTGATATGAAAGGGAAAAATTTTACGTGGAAGCTGTTTACAGCAATGGTATTACTGCTTTCTTTAGCCCTAAAAGTTGAGGCGCAGGAAGGCTACAGAATCAACAGCATGGTGGTCGACAAGGCCACCGGAGAACCGCTGATAGGCGTGAGCGTTGTGGAGCGCGGCACTACCAGAGGCGTCGCTACCGACGTGAGCGGCGCATTTACGCTACTTGCTACGTCGGCCGACGCTGACGTTGTGTTCAGCTACATTGGCTACACCACCCTCGCGCTAAAAGCGAGCGAAGTACCTGTCAAAGTAGCGCTGGAGGAGGAAACAACAGAGCTGAGCGACGTTGTGGTCATCGGCTACGGTACACAAACCAAAAAGGAGATCACCGGCTCGGTGGCCAGCATCAAGGAGGAGAGCTTCAACAAGGGCATACAGTCCAACCCTATGGGGCTGATACAGGGGAAAGTGGCCGGCCTTACCATTATCAAAAACGGTGGCGACGACCCCGCGCAAAACTCCTACCAGGTGCAGCTGCGCGGCGTGGGTAGCCTGAAGGGAAACAGCGCTCCTCTATATATTATAGACGGCGTGCCGGGCGGCGATATGGCCTCCGTTTTGCCCGCCGACATTGAATCTATTGATGTGCTCAAGGATGGCTCTGCTGCCGCTATCTACGGCACGCGCGCCAACCACGGCGTGATACTTATCACCACCAAGCGCGGCAAGGCTGCCGGACAGGGCGGCGCAAGCAGAGCGGTGGTGGAGTACAGCGGCGATGTGGCTACGGGATTTATCGCCAAGCGTCCGCGCGTGCTCACCGCCGACGAGTACCGCACGTACATGGTGAACAACAGCAGGGGAACCGACCTGGGGGGCAACACAACATGGCTCGACGAAATTACCCGCACGCCCATTAGCCACACACACGCCCTCTCAATGGCCGGTGGCAGCGAAACCTTCAACTACCGCGCATCGGTGGGATACCGGAACATGCAGGGCGTTGCCATCAAGTCGGACTACAGCGAAATCAACGGGCGGTTTGCCGCCGACCAAAAGGCGCTGAACAACAAGCTGCACCTGTCGTATGATTTTTCGTACACCTCCAACAAACGCAACTGGGCAGACTACGACGTGTTTAACCAGGCCATCCGCCTTAACCCAACCATGCCGGTGCGCTCCGACATCCCCGACTACAAAAAGTATCACGGATACTACGAAACCAACGCTTTCTACTCCTACAACGCGGTGGCAAAAATCAACGAAACCGACAACAACCAAAACGACAAGGTGCTGCTGGGAAGTATTCGCGCTGCCCTGAGCATCACCGACCACCTGCAATTTTCGACGTTCTACTCCCTGCAACAAAAGTCTGTTTGGAACGGAAAATACGAGAGCCGTTACCTCAAATCGGTGCTTGGCCTCAACGGGGTGGCAACGCAGTCGGAGGCAAAAAACCAAATGCAGGTCATCGAAAACACCCTGCAATACGTCAACAGCTTTGACCGGCACAACCTGCAAGCCTTTGTGGGACAGTCGTACCAATACACGGAGGATAGATCATTCAACGTACAAAACACCGATTTCCCTCTCGACCATACTTCGTACAACAACCTCGGCATGGGAGCCGGCGTGCAGACGGGCGAGCCGAACAAGGTCTCTATGGGCAGCTCGCGCTACGCCGACAAGCTGTCTTCGTTCTTTGCCCGCGTGCTGTACAACTACGCCGACAAGTACTACTTCAACGCGAGCGCCCGTATGGAAGGCTCGTCGAAGTTTGGCCCCAAGGCCGACCCAACTTTTGGACGCTGGGGTATTTTCCCCGCCGTGAGCGCCAGCTGGCGCATCAGCGAGGAGGAGTTCATGCAGGGTATCAGCGTCCTGAACGACCTCAAGATACGTGCCGGATACGGCGTTACCGGAAACATGCCCTCCGACCACTACCTCTACCTGATGCGCGTGGGGCAAACGGGAAGCGAAATTTTTATAGACGGCGCTTTTGTGAAGCCCTGGGGTGCGCTGTCTAACGAAAACGAATACCTCCGCTGGGAAAAGAAGCATGAGTACAACGTGGGCTTGGACTTCACCCTGTTCAACAAGCGGCTGTCGGGAACCATTGACGCATACCTGCGCAACACGATTGACCTGCTCTGGGAGTACAACGTGCCCATGCCGCCTTACCCCTACGGCACCAAGTGGGACAACTACGGGCAGCTGCGCAACATGGGCGTGGAGCTGGCGCTAAACTACGCCATCTTCAGGGAAAAAGATTACGCCTGGAATGTTGGCGTGGTGATGGCAAAAAACAGCAATAAGGTTATCAAAATTACCGGCGGCGAGTATGCAGACAACAACGCCGGATACCTTGATGTAGGCTCCATATCGAGCGGCGACGGCGAAACGGGCGTTAACGTAATGCGGCTCGCCGAGGGAGAGCCTATCGGGAACTTCTACGGCTGGAAGTACGCGGGCATTAAGAGCGACGGCACGTGGATGTTCTACACCCCCGAAGGAGGATTTACCTCCTCCCCTACCGAGGCCAACAAGCAAATTCTGGGTAACGCCCAGCCTTTTGCCACCTTTGGGTTTAACACGGCGGCAAGCTACCGGCAGTTCGACCTCTCGCTGAATTTCAGGGGGCAATTCGGAGGGCTTATCTTCAACGAAATGCGCTACTTCTACGAGAACACCACAGGCGCGGAAAACGTGCTGCTGTCGGCAGTGTCGTCGTCGAACAAAATTGCGGCCAACCGCGACGCCTCCAAGCTGAACGCCAACCGCCGATTCTCCAACTTCTACCTGGAGGATGCAACGTTTATCAAGCTGAGCGACGTAACGCTAAGCTACACCGTGAGCCTGCCCGAAAACGTACAGAAGTACATCTCGCGGCTGAAGTTCAACCTGACGGCGCAAAATCTTTTTACCATCACCGGATACTCCGGTATGGACCCGGAGGTGAACATGAGCGGGCTTACGCCGGGATTTGACGGCAGGAGCTACTACCCGCACCAGCGTACCGTGCTGTTTGGCGCTTCGCTGATGTTTTAGCCGATTCTTTTTTTGTTGAACCTTAAAATCAATTACAATATTATGAAACTCAAAACGTATATATGGGGTGCAGGCGTAATGGCGGCAGGCCTTCTTGCCCCCTCGTGTGTCGATCTGGAGCCGGAAGTAAGCTCCGACGTGCTGAAAGATGACTACTACAAAACGCCTGAGCAGTTCGCTACCCTGCTGGCCAACGCCTACTCGCAGCTGGCGGGCGAGTACGGCTACGTGTACCGCGAGGGCTACTGGAGTATGCAGGAGTACACCACCGACGAGGTGGCCGTGCCTACGCGCGGAACAGAATGGAGCGACAACGGCGTGCCCCTCGCCATGGGGCAGCACACATGGGAGGAGAACACCCGCGACATCAACAACGGCTGGAGTTTTGCCTACGGCGGCGTGACCAAATGCAACGGCGTGATGGACAACATCAAGCTAATAAAAGGCGAGGACGAGGCACAGTACGACGAAGCCACCAAGTTTGGCATTGCCGAAACCAAGGTGCTGCGGGCATTCTACCACCTGCTGGCCATGGATTTGTACGGCAACGTGCCCATTGTGGATGCCTCCGACGCCGAGCTCAAGCAGAGCACGCGCGCAGAGGTGTTCAGCTTCATCGAAAAAGAGGTGCTGGACAACCTTCCCTACCTGCAAGTAACGCCCAGCTATGGACGGGTGACCAAGTCGGTGGGGCAAACTATTCTGGCTAAGCTCTACCTCAACGCAGAGGTGTACACCAATACCCCGCGGTGGCAGGAGGCGCTCAACATGTGCGACTCTATTATCAGCGGAGGATACGGATACAACCTCGAAAGCGACTACTTTGTGCCCTTTAAGGCGAACAACACCGGCTGCAAGGAAATCATCTTTCCCATAGTGTTTGACGCTGTGAAGGCTCAGGGTAACATGTTTCACCTCATAACGCTGCACTACGCCCACGCCAATCCAGAGGTGTACGGCTTTACGACCCAAACGTGGAACGGCCCCTGCACCCACCAGGATTTTTACGATTCATACGATGGTAGCGACAAGCGCAAGGGGCAGTGGTTTGTTGGGCCAATCTTCGACAAGAACACCGGCGATACCGTCAACTTCATAAAAAACAGCATAGAAAAAAAGGCTGTCATAGTACCAAGCATTAGCGCCACTGCAGATCCAACAGAGGAAAACACCTTTGAAGGCGCACGCTTTGTGAAATTCGAGATAGAGCCGGGCATAGGCCACCACGCCAACAGCGACTTCCCCATCTACCGCCTTGCCGACATATATTTGATGAAGGCCGAAGCCGTCATGCGACTTAACGGAGGCGCTGCTAATGATGTTGCCGTAGCAGCGGCAAACGAGGTAAGGAAGCGCACAGGGCTGGGGGATTATACCACCGGCACGCTTACGCTACCTGAGCTGCTGGCGGAACGCGGACGCGAACTGGCGTGGGAAGGACACCGCAGGCAAGACCTTATCCGTTTCGGAGAGTTCACCAAGCAGTGGGGAAAAATGACTACGGGCGAATACTACAAGCTTGTATCAGACGACTACCGCAAGTTGTTCCCCATCCCCAAGTGGGTAACGGACGCCGCACCGGGCGTATATACACAAAATCCAAATTACAAGTAATACACAATTTAATCAATGCTTAAGGTCAATACAGGCCTTATTTAACCATTATTTTTTCATTCTTAAAAACAAAAATTACTATGAACATCAAAGCATTAAAGTTCTTGCCCCTGTGGGCAATGGCGCTGGCAATAGGATTTGCCGGCTGCAACAACGACGACGACTCGCCAAATGTGGACGAAGTCCTCGAAGATGGTTTTTACTTGACAGGAGAGGCTACCGGGTATGAAAAACCCGACTTGAGCACCAAGCTGATTCCTGCCGCAAACGAAGCGGCCGATAACGCAGAAAGGTCAGGTATGTACGACGGCTACGTATACTTGGAAGGCAACAAAAACTTCAACATAGCAGAATATGTTGTAGGAAGTACCGCAACTTACGGAGGGAAGTTGTCAACTGTGGCCGGTGGCGCCGACGAGCGTCCCGCCGAAGACTATTTTGCGGGCGATTTTACACAAAACGGCGCTGCTTTTACAGTTCCAACCACAGGCCTGTACCACGTATTTATAGATAAAACATTAGCCAAGACTGTAATCGTTCCTGTTACCTACTGGTCAATAATTGGCAATGCCGTAGGCGGCTGGAATGACAACCAAAAGCTTGAAGTAAAGGCAGGCGCTTCTAAAAGCAAGGTAGAGTTTGAAAAAACGAACGTGCAAATTTTAAATGGATCGTATAAATTCCGTCACACAGGCGGATGGAAGGTTGACCTGGATACTACCCCAGGCGCAGAGGTAAGAGCGCACACCAACTTTGGTGGAACTAACACAGGCATTGAGCCAACCACGCTGGTGCCGGGAGGTTCCGATTATTCTGTTGCTGCTGCCGACAGGGGCAAATACACCGTAAACTTCACCTGGGAGCCACGGAAAGGTTTCTCTGCAAAATTTAACAAAACCGGAGAAGCCGACGCACCGGAATACCCCGAAACAATGTATGTTGTAGGCGCCAGCTGCAAAGCAGGGTGGGATACCAAACAAGGTATAACTATGTATCCAACGCCAAAAGCAGGTCAATTTTGGGCTATTGTTTACCTGACAAGCGGTGTTGACGATGGCGGATTTAAGCTATTACCAAATAAGGATAATTGGGACGGAGCCAAAGGCGCTCCCAATGGAACAGCTGCTGGAGTAGGAAATTTCCAGATTGGTGGCGATAACATTCCAGGACCTGAAACATCGGGATACTATATGATAACATTAGATATGGAAAAAGACTCCATTTCTATAACCGAGCCGGAAGTATTCGGCATAGGTAACGCCTTTGGAGGCTGGAATGACGGTGTAGTACCTGTACCGTTTACCGTCAATAATGACGATAAAACAATTTCAGGCGTGGCAACAGCTACAGGCAACCTGCGCTCCTATGCAAAGCACGCTTGGATAAGCGATTGGTGGCATGCCGAAATCAATATCGTTGGTAACGATGTTGTATATCGCGGCAAAGGTGGAGACCCTGCGGCATACCCACTCACCACAGGGCAAACTGTAACGTACAACATTGATGACGGCACAGCTTCCGTTCAATAGTAAAAATGTAACAGGTTTATTTGCAAACATCACGGCGGCAATCTGCCGCCGTGATTTGTTTTTACGGTTTTTGTGTAAAGCTTCTGCTGTCAGGAAACAGTTGGGGAAAAGATGGACGGGAGCTTTTCAAATCGAGCAATTTATAATTTTCATCTCACAGTAAAAATTTTTTTTTGATATTCCAATGAAAAATCTAATTCCTCTGCTCTTTATTTTTTTTGCGTCGGCGCTTGCCTGCCGCGCCCAAACCTGCTCCGATTACACGTGGACTACGGAGCCAGGCATATTTTCCGAAAATTCTCCGGTAACCTTCACCGTGAAGTTCGGCTGCTCCTACGATTGGACAAATAGCGAAGACGTTTACATCTGGCTTTGGGGCGACCCGGGCGGCAGCCATAACGAGCAGCAGGGCGAGTGGAGCAACACCAACAGCTCGCACAAGATGACCAAAGTTGGCGAGCGAACATACCGGTTTGTTGTAAGCCAACCCATCGGGCAGTTTCTGAGGGCTGAACCCAGCGCCTTGGAAACGGTGGGCGTGCTGGCCAAAACGCAGTCGGGTGCAGCCTCAGGCGGCAGCGAGTGCAAAACTACCGACAAAAAAATACCGCTGGCGCAGGGCTTTATGGTGCGCATCACCGCGCCGGAGGCAAACCTGCTTTACGCCGCAGGCGACACCGTTTACGTGGCCGCCTCTGCCACCGAGAGCGTCCGCATGTCGCTGAGCTTCGACGGCGAGCTGCGCAAATCTGTCGATAACGTAACCACGCTGCTCGACACCATCTACGGCCTCGCCGCAGGCGACCACCGCCTTGTGGTGCGGGCGCAGAACGCGAGCGACGCTATCGCCGCCGACTCGCTCACTCTGACCGTCCCTGCCGACCCCGAAATTAGCCCCGCACCCGTGGGGTTGAAGGAGGGCGTCACCTACCACGACAACGCCAAGGCTACGCTGGCGCTCTTTGCCCCGGGCAAAACCTCCGTGTTCGTCATTGGCGATTTCAACGGCTGGCAGATGAGCAACGAATACCAAATGAAAAGAGACGGCGACATGTTTTGGATTACGCTCGATAACCTCGTGCCTGGGCAGGAGTATGCCTACCAGTACCTGATAGATCAGTCGCTACGGGTGGCCGACCCCTACGCCGAAAAAATCCTCGATCCGTGGAACGACAGCTACATCGACAGGCAGGTCTACCCCAACCTCAAGCCCTACCCGCAGGGCAAAACTACCGGCATTGTGTCGACGCTGCAAACGGCGCAAACGCCCTACGCATGGGCTACCGACAGCTATGCGCGCCCCGCACAAGAAAAGCTGAACATCTACGAGCTGCTTGTCCGCGACTTCACGGCGGCGCACGCCTACAGCGCCGTCATCGACTCCCTGAAGTACCTCAAACGCTTGGGGATAAACGCCGTCGAGCTGCTCCCCGTCAACGAGTTTGAGGGCAACGAGAGCTGGGGTTACAACCCTTCGTTCTACTTTGCCCCCGACAAGTACTACGGAACGAAGAACGAGCTCAAGCGCCTTGTCGATTCCTGCCACGCCAACGGAATAGCCGTTATTGTAGATTTGGTGCTCAACCACTCCTTTGGGCTGTCGCCTATGGTGCAAATGTACTGGGATGCCAACAATAACCGGCCGTCGGCCGAAAGTCCGTGGTTCAACCCCACCTCGCCCAACCCCGACTACTATTGGGGCAGCGACTTCAACCACCAAAGCCCCCACACGCAGCGATTCGTGGACAGGGTCAACCGCTTTTGGCTGCAAGAGTACCGGATGGACGGCATCCGCTTTGACTTCACCAAGGGATTCACCAACACGCGCGGCAACGGCTGGGCTTACGACGCGCAGCGCATCGGCCTCCTCAAGCGCATGGCCGACAGCATCCGCACGCACACCCCCGACGCTTTCCTCATCCTTGAGCACCTCACCGACAACCGCGAGGAGCAGGAGCTCGCCAGCTACGGCTTCATGCTCTGGGGCAACGTGAACAACAACGCCTGCGAAGCTATCATGGGCTACACCGAAAGCAAAAAATCCGACCTCTCCGCCGCCTCTTACAAAAGCAAGGGGTGGAGCGTTCCGCACCTGGTGGCCTACATGGAAAGCCACGACGAAGAGCGCATGATGTACAAGGCCAAAAGCTGGGGCAAAAAAACAGGCAGCTACGACGTCAAGCAGGAGGCCATCGGGTTGCAGCGTGCCGCCCTCTGCGCCACCGTGTTTTTTTCCGTGCCCGGCCCTAAAATGATTTGGCAATTCGGCGAGCTGGGATACGACTACTCCATCAACGCCTGCCCCGACGGTACGGAGAACGAAGGCTGCCGCACCGCCAACAAGCCCATTCGCTGGGACTACCTGCAAAACGACTACCGCAGAAACCTCTACCTGCACTACGCCGAAATTCTGCAACTGCGCAACGCTCACGAAATATTTCACACCGCTGATTTTTCCACCTCGCTGGAGGGTGAGGTGAAAACGGTAACCTTGCGCAGCGACAACATGAGCGCAGTGGTGGTGGGTAACTTTGCCTCCGAGTCGCGAACAGCAACCCTCACGCTGCCTACGCAGGGCACGTGGTACGAGTACTTTTCGCAGACTTCCGGCGCCGCAGCCGACATGCAGGAGCTCTCGCTTGCGCCGGGCAGCTACCGCCTGCTCACCAGCGCCAAAATCGACAGGCTCAACCTTCCCTTTGTCGACCTGCCCGATAGCGTTGCCACCGCCGCTCCCGCGCTGCGCGACGACGGCGGTGCAGCCGTGCAGATCAGGGCTTACCCCAACCCCGCGCAGGACGTGCTGCACGTGGAGCTGAGCGCCGACCCACACCACGGCGACCTCACCTTCTACCTCTACAACATGCTGGGGCAAGCCGTATGCAGCCGCCCGCTTGCCGCAACGGACGGAACGCGGTATGCCGCCACCATAGATTGCAGCGATATACCGCAAGGCGCTTACATTCTGTCGGTGCAAAACGGCAAGGGAAAGCAGCTTGCAGGAAGAGTGATAGCGGTGAAAAGATGAACCATCAAAGCCTCCGATTTTTGTAGGCAGCAGGACGCTGTTGACAAAGCAAATACATTGATAAATACCTGACAACATGAATATTAATAAACATACATTTTCCACCTGTGGAATGTTGCCCGCCGGAAAATATGGGTTGAAATACCTCATAAAGCCTGCCACAACCGTAGCGCGCGAGGCGCGAGCATACAGAACAGGGAAATCACCACCGCCACAGGTGGGAAATTTGAGCTGTCACCAAGATTTTCTGGCCGCACATGCTACCACAGCCTGACTTTTCACATTGTAAGTTATGCTTAATAGCATCCACCAGAGTTAACATTTGCTAATATTTATTCGGCAAAACAGCTATAGTTCCCTAAACTTTACATGCCATTTGCACTTACGTATATATAATTGACTATTAAGATATTACTGATTCTATGAAATTCGTATACTACTTATTTTCAACGTATAACAATTATTTCAAACAAAGTAGTTGGGTTGTTAGGCAAAAGCGCATGGAAACACATCCATATTATGGATTAAATTGTTGACGACAAAATAGTTACAATAACATTTACGCGAATCATAATTTGTAAATTGTACCCTTACGGAAAATTATCGTAATTTTTTTTTGAGAAATAGTTGAAGGGTGCGATTTTTTTTTTATCTTTGTCGCCTGCAATTTGTATGTAATGTAGTTAATCATTTTACTAATACCATTTCTTACAAACAAAAACACATTAATTATGAAAAGAAAAATTTATTGTTTAGCGGTTTCTTTCGGGCTTATCGTAGCCTCGTGTGGTAGCCCTGAGAAGATGAAGGAGGCTGCCGATCAAATCAAAGTAACATGCACTCCTGAGGTGTTGGAGGCACGTGGTGGAACTGTCAAGGCCAAAATCACCGTGGCCTTTCCGGAAAAATATTTCCACCCCAAGGCGGTGCTGGAAATGCTTCCCGTTGTAAAATACGCCAACGGAGAAGTTGCCGGTACTGTCAAAGTATTGCAGGGTGAAAAGATTAAGGATAACAACACGGTTATCATGCAAAAGACCGGCGGCTCATACACGCAGGACTTAACTTTTGACTTCACCGACGACATGAAGGTGGCGACACTCGAAATACGCCCCACGTTGATAGTGAAAGACCAAAGATTGCAGTTCCCCAACGACATCAAAGCTGCCGACGGCGTGATTGCTACTTATAAGTTGGCCGAGGTTGAAGTTAAGCCGGTAACGCATGAGGATGCGTACACCAAAACAACAGAGTCAACCAAAGAGGCTGAAATTAAGTTCATCATCAATCAGGCGGCAGTGCGCTCCTCCGAGATCAACAAAGAGGATGTAAAACTGCTGGAAAAGTTTATTGTTGACGCTTTGAAAGACGAGAAGCAAACCGTGAAGGAAGTTAAAATTTCGTCGTATGCTTCGCCCGACGGCGCAACATCATTAAACGAAAAGTTGTCCAACAACCGCGGCAAATCCTCGAACGATGCGCTGAGCGCATACCTCAAGAAGTCAAAAGTTTCGGTAGGCAAAGACCTCGTTTCTGTTCGCCATACCGCCGAGGATTGGGAAGGATTCAAAACTCTGTTGAGCGCGTCCAACATTCAGGATAAGGAGTTGGTGCTGCGCGTGCTCTCCATGTACAGCGATTCCGAAGTGCGCGAGCGCGAGATCAAAAATATCGCAGCCGTTTACAAGGTTATTGCCGACGAAATCCTGCCCGACCTGCGCCGCTCCAAGCTGCTTGCCACGGTAGAGGTTGCCAACCTGACCGACGACGAAATTAAGGCGCTGGTGGAATCTGATAGTATTGGCCAGCTGGATGTAGAGCAGATCATCTACGCCGCCGAAAAGCTGTATGCAAACGACGAGAACGTTAAGATTAAGCTTTACAAGTCAGCCGATAAGTTCTCCGATGTCCGCACCTACAACAACCTTGGCGCTATTTACCTTGCCAAAAAGAGCGCAGACGAGGCCAAGACTGCCTTAGACGCGGCGCTTGCCATCAACGGCAGCGATGCAAAGGTAAAGAACAACGCAGGCTACGTAGCGTTGCTGCAAGGCAACCTTACCGAAACCGGAAAGCTGCTCGCCGAAGCAGGATTGGACGAGGGCAAGGCAGGCTTAGCCTACATTGCCATAGGCAAGGGCGAGTACGATCAGGCACAAACGCTGATCAACGGCTCTAAGAGCATCAACGAGGCGCTGGTGCTGCTGCTCAACAACAAGGTAGAGGACGCCGCTGCCGTGCTGAAAAACCTTACTTCTGCAAAGGCATACTACCTGAAAGCAGTGGTTGGCGCTCGCCAAAACAACGAAGACGATGTGCTGAGCAACCTCAACAAAGCGTTTGAGAAGGATGCGAGCCTCAAAGAAGCCTCCAAAAAGGATGCCGAATTTGCAGCATTTTGGCAGAAAATTCAGTAGGAGAACAGCTGAAGCATATTACTAAATTATATACTAATCAAGAAAAGAGCGGAGTCAACAACAGTTGCTCCGCTCTTTCACTTTTTTCTCCCTTTTCTTCTCTTTTCCCCTCTGCCCTTTGCAAGCCTTTGCGCGCTACTCACCCCTGCGTATTCGGATTTGTATTGCGTTTTCAATTGGGTTTTCGCTGACGAAGATGAAGTACCCTCCTCCTCCCGCGCCGCTGAGCTTCCAGCCTAAAGCCTGACTTTTGTACCTGTCCAAAACGTCCATAATGTCGTCGGTTACCATGTGCGGGTACATTGCAATCTGCGCTTCAAAGCTTTCGCGCACGGCCTTTCCAAAGCGTAGTACGTTCTTTTCCTGTATGGCCTTCCAGCAGCTAACGGCAGCGCCGCTAAGCTTTCGTGCGTTTTCGGGGGTGATGTTTGTCTCGGAGAGCACATCGTAATCGTCGTATCGGGGGTAGAGAGGGATGAGCCACAGGCGTTTTTCTATCCACAGCAGGACGTCGTCGCGCTGCTCCGCCTCAATTTCGGACGGCCAGAAAGCGCCGTCGTAGTGCAGCCTGTTCAGCCCCGGCAGCACAATGCCCAGCGAGTCCTGCGAGCCGCTGATGTACTTTGTTCCCGGAGGATTCTCGAAGCAGAAAAGCGTTTTTGCCAGCTTCTCCTTGTCGCCTGCCGGAATATCTACCTGCCAGAGTTCAATAGCTTTCTTGCGCGAGCTGGTCGACATGCCGCTGCGGTCGTTAAACTCGTAGTCCGGCTCAACGGAGACGGTGAGCACCGGCCCGGGGCACAAGCTGCTGACGTTGGGATGGTCGAGCCACCCACCGGCCAGGTCGATGCGGTAGGGTATGCGGCACTCGCTGCGCAAGGCTGTTGTGGAGCGTACCGGAAGGTTTTCGTGCGGAACGCGCCTGCTGACCACGTAGTCTATCCCCAAATCTTTGCACAGCTGCTCCTTCAGGTTGCTGTGCCCATCGCTGTTTACGAAAAGAATATCGGGCTTTAGGGCTTTGATTTCGTCCATAAAATCAATGAGTCCGCTGCCGCTGTTCACCCATGCCTCTTTTACGGCTTTCAGGGATTTCACCATGTAAAGGCGCTCCTGCTCGCTGTTGACAGGCCACCGAGCTTTCAGCTCGTAAAGGGTTTTGTCGGAGCCTATGCCAACGTACAGCTCGCCATGCGTGGCAGCTTCCTCAAAAAATGCCACGTGCCCGCTGTGGAGCATGTCGTAGCATCCGCTTACAAAAACTTTTTTCATGCACTTAAACTCAGGTTGCGTTATCCATCACGCCGCAAAGGTAAAATATATTTTTGTTGCGACCAACACCTCCAACGCCCGACAGTCGGCAAGGAGGAAAAAGGATAGCCTGTCTACCGAACGCCCCACCCTGCGGAACGGGCAAGCCGACAGGTTGGAGTACAGCGCAATATTCGGATTTTTTGCGTACATTTGCAAAAGCGCTCAGGCATTTGCGCCGAGCGCAACTTTCGGATTCAACATCAACTTTTTTATTTTTGGGCTGTTTTTATGATATCAACTTCAACCCTCACTTTTTTGCGCAAGCTAAGCGGCAACAACAACCGCGAGTGGTTCAACGCGCACAAAGACGAATACCTTGCCGCCAAAGCCGACGCAGAGCAGCTGGCCATGCAGCTGGTGGCGGGCGTTAGAGAGTTCGACGGCAGCATAGGCGAGCTGACGCCTAAAGATTGCATGTTCCGCATCTACCGCGACGCTCGCTTTTCCTACGACAAATCGCCCTACAAAACCAACCTCGGCATAGTGGTGCAGCGCGGCGGCAAAAAAACCTCCTTTGCCTGCTACTACGCGCACATAGAGCCGGGCAGCTGCTTCCTGAGCGGCGGCATCTACATGCCCGAACCGCAAACGCTCAAAACGCTGCGCAGGAGCATCGACGTAAACTACGAAGAGTTTTTGGAGATTGTAAACGAAAAAAATTTCAGGAAATATTTTTCGGCCATTGCCGGTGAAAACAAGCTGGTAAAAGTACCGCAGGGCTTCGACAAAAATTCGCCTGTGGCAGAATACCTCAAGCACAAAGATTTTTACGTCATGCGCAGCGTGACAGACAAGGAAATATGCAGCAAAAGCTACCTGAAACAAACCCTGCAAGCCTTCAAAGCGCTCAAGCCCCTCAACGACTTTTTCAACGCCGCCATAGAAGACGGCGAGGCGTAGCCTGCATTTCGCCCACTCCAAAGCCAACGTGCGGTTTCGCTTTTGCACCGAAGCAAGGCGAAGCTTTTGCTGTTACGCTACACGGCGTCCAATATTCCGAACTTTATTGAAGCTGCCATTTGCGGCAAAATTGACCACCGCCTCAAAAAAAAACAAATGTTGGCTTCTTTGTCGCTCACTTCTCCACCACACCCAAAAAAAATGCGTTTCTGTTTGCAGCTATACTTCACCATTGGGTGATAGACTAAAATCAATTCGGAGCATTTTTTCCCAAATCAATACCGCCTAAATTTTTTTTTGAAATTCAGCTTGCCAATCAGGTGCAAGTTGACACGGGTGGCAGCTATCTTTGCCCCCGAATTTTGAAAGCCACGGCAGCGAGCATTTTCTTTTGAAATACCTGCCGTCAGCAAGTTCGGGCTAAAGCTTAACCTGTGAAAGATGCAGAATAACTCAACCTAATGAAAACTTGGCCTAAAGCTTCAACCTGTGAAAAAACAAAAACTTAACCTTATGAAAAACGGGAAAACCTAACCTGTGAAAGGTTGAAAAAGGCTACTACTCCTGCGCAAGCAAAATCCCCCCACAAGGGGGGCAATCGTAGCCAAATCTTGCTTGAGCAGCCTGCTTACCTCTTATCTCAAGTTCACTCCGAAAAGACAAATTAGAGGGCGACAACGTCAAAATCGTCCGTATCCTCGCTGCTGCCGCCCTGCGGCTTCAGCTCTATCTTGTCGATGTCGGGCGCCCAGCCGGTGGGGTTGGCCAAGCGGATGACGTTGCTGCCCCGCCGCAGGTCAACCTCGATGCTCGCCTCCGCCCGCTTGCCCACGCCGCCAGAGTTGAGGTTGGCCATGCTATGCTCCACGCCGTTGACAACCACCGCCAGGTTGCGGGCTTCGGGAGAGTAGTAGTAAAGTTTGAGGGTATACTTTCCGCCCTTCGACACGTATACATCCCGAAATTCCGCCCAATTTTCGGGCGAATTGCCCAGCCAGCCTATCTTGTACCCGCCAGAGGCTACGCCGCTCGAAACCGCCTCGACACGCGCACCGTTGTACGCGCCAATGGCCGTGTAAGTGTTCATAAAAGCGTACTCGCCCTGGTAGCGGAGCTTGTCGAAAGACTTTTGCCCCTCCAGCCGGAGCATGGCCGTTCCGTGCGCAGGGACGTTCACCTCGTAGTAGCCGCTGAACCGCCCAAGGTCGGCCTTTGCCCACAAATCTCTTACCTTCACCTTTCCGCCCAGCTGCACGTCCTTAAAGGCAATGCGCAGGGTTTGCGGGGTATCCTCGCCGTTGAACAGCGCCACCGCCCGCACGCGCCCGTGCCGCTTCTCTACGGGTTTTGCCACCACAATGCGCCTCCCCGAACGGCTGACCACCTGCGCCTGCACGCCCAGCGTATCCTGGCTTACGGCTATCACCTCGCTGTTGGTGATAATGTCGAGCGTGTTTTGAGGGATGGTGCGCAAATCGCACCCTATTAAAAGTGGCGAGCTCATGATGCACCACAGCCCAAAGTGGCTTTTCTCCTCGTCGACGGTCATACCGCGGCCTACCTGCATCATGTCCATGTCGTTGCAATGTCCGGGCGAGGCGTAGGCCGCAAGGTAGAGGTTTTGCTCAAAAATATCGCGCACGCCCAGCGTTCCTGAGAAGCTGTTGCGGATGTCGTGCGAAATGCGCCACGAGCCGCCCACCTCCGACACCCACGTGCCGGGAAACATCCAGCGGCAAATGTTAAT
>JAIRSZ010000197.1 GCA_031255195.1 Prevotellaceae bacterium
GCAGTAAAATAAGCCCGCCTGCGACGACAAAGGTAAGCAGTAAAAACGACTAAAACGTGTACTTTTCTGCCAAATACGTGTATTTTTCTGTCAAATATTTTGCCTCTTAGAATTTCAACAAGAAAAAATACATCTTTTTGAAAGAATATTACAATAAAGGTGATAGGCTTTCAATAATTTTTCACTACATTTGTGGCGCTTCATATACAATGCGTATAGCTGAATAAATTTAGTAGTAATAATCTTATCGCCTAACTGTAATGACAACAAGAAGAGATTTTTTGAAAACAGCGATGCTCGCTTCTGCGGGGCTGGCTGTAGGGCTTCGCGCAAATGCCGACGGCGGCAGTGGCGCAAAAACTGCAAAGGCAGGAAACAAAGTAAACCTTGCCTGCATTGGTATTGGTAATCGGGGAGAGCAAATCATAAACGATTTCGACGAAACCGGTTTAGCCAACATTGTTGCCTTGTGCGACGTTGATTTGGGGGCAAAACACACCCAAAACATGCTGGCTAAATATCCAAAAGCCAAGCAATTTAAGGATTTTCGGCAGATGTTCGACAAAATGGGGAGCGAGATTGAGGCGGTGTGCATTGCCGTCCCAGACCATGCGCATTTCCCCATCAGCATGTTGGCCATATCGCTGGGCAAGCATGTGTACGTCGAAAAACCTATGGCTCGTACCTTCCTCGAGGCCGAGCTGATGATGGATGCCGCACGGAAGCATCCAAAGGTAGTTACTCAGGTTGGAAATCAAGGACATTCGGAGGCCAACTACTTCCAATTTAAGGCTTGGGTCGAGGCCGGCGTCATTAAGGATGTTACCGCTATCAGCGCGCACATGAACAACGATAGAAGATGGCACAAGTGGGACGTTAACATCCACAAGCTGCCGGATAAAGAGCCTATTCCAAGCACCTTGGAGTGGGATATGTGGCTGGCCGCCGTTCCATATCACGACTACAATGCAAAGTTTCACTACGGCGATTGGCGTTCGTGGTACGATTTCGGGATGGGCGCTCTTGGCGATTGGGGCGCGCACATCGTGGATACCGCCCACGAGTTTTTGCAGCTGGGGCTTCCCTACGAAGTTCGCCCAACGCTAACCGGACACAACGAGTACTTTTACCCAACCTCGTCAACAATCCTGTTCCGCTTTCCGGCGCGAGGAGATATGCCGCCCGTTGATTTGACCTGGTACGACGGCGTGAATAACTTGCCGCCTATCCCGAAAGGTTACGGAAAATCTGAGCTGGCAGAAGGTATTCCCGCATCGGGACAGGGAGAAATAAAAGCCACCGCGCTCAATCCGGGCAAAATTATCTACGGCAGAGACCTGACGTTCAAAGGCGGCTCTCACGGCTCAACGCTCTCCATAATTCCCGAAGAAAAGGCCAAAGGCATGAAGCTTCCTGAAGTGCCGAAAAGCCCCTCTAACCACTTTGCAAACTTCCTGCTGGCGTGCATGGGCAGGGAAAAAACCCGCTCGCCCTTTGAAATTCACGGTACGTTGAGCCAAGTCTTCTCGCTTGGCGTGATAGCGCAGCGCCTGAATGTTCCGCTGTACTTTGATAGCAGGTCGAAGCAGATAACAAACAATGCGTTTGCAAATGCAATGCTGGCCGGCCTGCCTCCGCGCAAGGGTTGGGAGCAATACTACAAATTATAAACCATTAAATTACGAGCTATAAACTATAAATACAGAAAGTTATGAAAAAAAGAAATGTACTATTGGTCTCTGCCATTTTATTTTCCGGCTCTCTGCTTGCGCAGGAGTGGACGCCCCTGTTTAACGGGAAAAATTTGAAAGGATGGAAAAAGCTTAACGGCACGGCAGAATACAAGGTGAAAGACGGTGCGATTGTTGGAATTTCCAAAATGAATACGCCCAATACTTTCCTTGCGACAGAAAAGAGCTACGGCGATTTTATCCTCGAATTTGACTTTAAAGTCGACGACGGGCTTAACTCCGGCGTGCAGCTTCGCAGCCACAGCCTCAAAAGCTATCGAAATGGAAAGGTGCACGGCTACCAATTTGAAATAGACCCGTCGGACAGGAAATGGTCGGGCGGCTTGTATGACGAAGAACGGAGAGGCTGGCTTTACCCCATGACTGTAAACCGGAACGGTCAGCAGGCTTTTGCGCGCGGGGTTTGGAATAAGGTAAGAATTGAGGCTGCTGGAAACGCCATTGCCACATGGATTAACGGCGTACCGTGCGCCAACCTTTGGGACGACGTGGACGCAGAAGGGTTTATTGCCTTGCAGGTGCACAGCATAGGAAACAACAAGGAGCTGGAGGGTAAAACGGTGAGCTGGAAGGACATTCGTATATGCACAACGAACGTGGAGCAGCTCCGCACTCCGGCAGCCGCCCCTGAGGTAAATGCTATTGCAAACACCATTTCGCCCGCCGAAGCAGAAGCCGGATGGACGCTGCTGTGGGACGGTAAAACCACCGCCGGATGGAGAGGCGCAAAGCTCGACGCTTTCCCCGACAAGGGCTGGGCGATTGAAGACGGAATCCTGAAAGTGCAGAAAAGCGGCGGCGGAGAATCAACCAACGGTGGCGATATTGTTACAACCCGAAAGTATAAAAACTTCATCCTTAAGGTGGATTTCAAAATAACGCCGGGCGCAAACAGCGGAATCAAGTATTTCGTAGATCCCAATTTAAACAAGGGGGAAGGCTCTGCTATTGGCTGTGAATTTCAGATACTTGACGACGATAAACATCCTGACGCCAAGTTGGGCGTAAAGGGTAACCGCACTATCGGCTCTCTGTACGACCTGATTCCACCTGCAAAAGCCCCCAAAATTAACATCAATGGCTTCAATACGGCAATGATTGTCGTTACGGGCAACCATGTGGAACATTGGCTCAACGGAGTAAAAGTAGTGGAGTATGAGCGTAACAACCAGATGTGGAACGCTTTGGTTGCATACAGCAAGTACAGTGGCTGGCAGAACTTCGGCAATGCCGCCGAAGGACACATCCTGCTGCAAGATCATGGTGACGAAGTGTGGTTTAAAAATATAAAAATCAAATAAGGCAGGACTTTTACTCTTTCATTCGGGGCAATTTTAGGACGTCTCCTCACGTCGAAGTCAGGAGAAATACCTTGAATTTGACGCTTATCTCCGTATAGCGCACAAGCAAAAACGGATTGAACGGATTTTTTAACGACGATTGTATTCAATCCGTTAGCAATCCGTTCAATCCGTTTAAGTTAGCGTGCTGTTTGAGCAATTTTTACAGCTCTCCGTTAGCCCTTAGCCTTTGCTCTTTAAGCTCCTACTCAAGCATGTTGCATACCTCGCGGTTAACTTTTTTCACGCGAGCTTCATCCAGCTTGATAACTTTTCTGTCGTAGGTAATTAGCCCGTTGACTTCGCCCTCCACATCTGTAGTCTGGGTGTAAACTGCCGCCGAAAATCCCCGCGTGATAAATCCTTTCAGCTGCTCGGCGTACTTGACGTACTGTGTCGTGGCTTCGTCCGAATTTTTGAATTGAACGTACCCCCAATTTTTGTCCGGTTGCCAGAGGTGTCCCTCCAGGGCAAGGCCAATGCCTCCGTACTCGCCCAGCACGTTGGCTCTGTC
>JAIRSZ010000042.1 GCA_031255195.1 Prevotellaceae bacterium
TTAGCGCTTCTTTGTAAGTATCGCTCATGGGTTGGTCGCCATTCTGCAACGGCTGCGCGGTCAGGGGCATGACGCCTAAAAGCAATATGAATTGCAAAAAGAAAAATTTACCAGACAAAGGATCTTTCATAATAGTATAATTTATTGGTTGACAATAATTTTTATTTAATATTGGAAGTAGTGCACATTGAACAAGCGGTCGTTTCGCCTGAAGAAACTCCCGTTGAGCGCAAGCCCTATCCGTACCGTAATACCAAACGATAGCAGGTGTGTTGACTTTACTCTGTTGCCCGACACGTTTGCCGCAGGATGGTAGCGGAAGTAGTAAGGACGTTCTCCCTCCTGAAAATAATTGCCGCCAACGTCTTGGTCAAAACTTTTGTTTATCGGTACGTACTCCACCATGACATTGGAAACGCTACCAACAGCGCCATACAGGTTATACTCTCCGAAAACGCCTGCATACAAGGTGTGCTTTGTGGTGAGCTGCTGCGAAAACCCAAGCTCAAAGTAGGCAAGAGCGCTAAAGCCCAGCTGCAACTTGGAGGTAGCATTGAGAGCATTCCCACTGCTTTCGTCGGAAATTCCCCAACCTAAACTCGGCATGTCATCTATTTCGATCGGATCGTCGGGGTTACTTTCATAGACCATTACTGCGCTGGTTTTAAAACCACTAAAACTTACACTGCTGCTTCCGGTAGCTGCATACCCAAGCTTAAAGCCTACAGAGCCATACCAGCCTAAGTAGTAGCTGTTGGGAAACAGCATTGCGTACTCAAACAGCAAAGGCACCTGCATGTAGAGGGCAGACTGTTCGGCTCTGTATTCACTCAAGCGGGTTTTGAACTGAAAGTAGTCGGGTATTCCTTCCACCGGAGCACCACTATACCACCCCCAGTTATCGGGAAAGTATACATCTGAAGTTTCCGTAATATCACCGCCCATCGCAGTTGTGCTTCGGTAGTAGTTGGCGTGTATCCCCGTTCGGATTCCCATAGATTCATTAAAGCGTAGTATGTATCCCAATCCACCTCCAAATCCTATACCGAGCCGGTTGTCCTGCGAAGATACCGGAGCAAGCGTTGAGGCCAACATATTAATGCCCCCAAGCACTTCGTGTCCATACTTGCTAGCGGCGGCAAGAGAGGTACTCCAAAGCAGCAGCACAAGTATGAAAAAAGTCATTTTCCTTAGTAAATTCATAACTCTTTTTTATTCAACTCTTTTGACATTCAAAACTTATTATTTCAAGGTTGCCAAACAACCTTGAAGTGCGAGGCTTTGAATTTTTAAACATTTTATTTTTTTTTAAGGTTTTTATTTTCGAGATTTTTCCCGAAAATGCTTTACTCTATATAGCAAACGGGCAATTTTTGAACTTCAAATGACAGCTTCTGAGCTTTAATTTCTTCTTCAGCTTACGAAAGCTTTAATTTGAAGCTACATCTACCTTTTCCAGCTTCCGAATGACGCTTTTTGCTGCCTGCCCGCTTTATTGTAGCAGCAAATGTCGTATTAATTGGCATGTAGGCTAATTTGTAGTCTGTTTCAACCCCCATGCGGCAAGACGCGCAATTCGTTTTGAACAATTCGCCAACATTTTATCATCAACACAGTAAAAATTTGGCGTTAAGTCAACAGCACAAAGGTATATTTTTATTCATTACGAACAAAACATTCGCGACCTTGTTTGTAGATATTTTGTTAATTTGAGTTGTACACAATGGGCAAAAATCGGAAAATTCGGGGAATTTTTGCCTGCTGAGGGCGGGATGCTCAGGCTCTGCTCCGGTAGCTGCCCGGCGTAGCCCCCGTATGCTGCTTGAACAGGCGGTTGAAGTAGGAAACGTTGTCGATTGAGAGCTCAAAGGCCACGTCGCGCACCGGCATGTCGGTGGTGAGGAGCAAAAGCTGCGCCCGCTCTATCTTCTTCCGGTTGACGTACTGCAACGGCGTGAGGTGCATCACCTTCTTGAAAATGCGAATGAAGTGGTCTTCGGTGATGCACGAAGCGCTGGCCAGCTGCGCTACAGAGACGTCCCGGCCTGTATTCTCGTGGATGTATTGCAGGCTTTTGTTTATTCGCGGGTCTTTGTGCTCCGACTTCTCCGCAGCCTGCCTTAGAAATCGCGCCATGAGCTGCACCAAAATTCCCTGGCTCTCAACGATGACGTGCGCCGGCTTGCTGCTGTTTTGAGCAATGGACTGCGAGATGGAAGGTGCATTGTCGTAGATATCGGGGTCGAACTGCGTGAGGTAGCTGTCGGGGTTGAGCTGTAGCAGCCGCTCGGTGAGGAGGAGGTCTAAGGGCGTCGCGCCTGTAGCTACCGGAAAGTTGTAGCGGTCGAACAGGGATTCGCGGTTTACCGCCGCCTCGTAAAAGTGAATGTAGTACAGGGCAAAGTAGTCGCTACACTCGTCGTCGTGCGGGACAAAGGGTGGCATCAGGTAGAGGTGATCAGGCTCAAGGCGGTAGGATTTACCGCCAACGTGCGCCCGCGCCCTTCCGCTCTTGACGTAGTATATGCGGGCAAACGGGCTGCAAACCTTTTTCCAATTCCAGTTAGCGTTCAGCTCCGAAAATCCTACGTTTAGCAGCTGCAAGTTGAGGTTGTCTGGTACGTTGCTCATGCACAAAATGAATCGTTTTTTTATTATACCGTAAAGATACAAATGTACTCATTTATTGCACATAATCTAATTTTGTTAAAAAAAATATCGAAAATGTGTCATACGGTTATCGAAATAGTGAAAGCAAATATCAGGCATAAAAGATATTTTTGCAAATCGTTAGATGCAAGCAATGCAGCATTGCGGAAAACGATTTTTAAAGCACATTATTTTTTACTTAGCACAACTTTACCATGAAGGCAAGTAGATTCCAAGGCCGGTGGCCAAAAATCGGTATCCGTCCCACTATTGACGGACGTATGGGAGGGGTACGAGAATCCCTCGAAGAGCAAACTATGAGTATGGCAAAAAGCGTGGTTGGCCTGCTGACGTCAACGCTGAAAAACCCCGACGGCACGCCCGTAAGCTGCGTTATGGCCGACAGCACGATAGGGCGCGTTGCCGAAAGCGCAGCCTGCGCCGAAAAGTTCCGTCGGGAAGGCGTGGGCGTTACCATCACCGTTACGCCCTGCTGGTGCTACGGCAGCGAAACGATGGACATGGAGCCGCACACGGTGAAGGCCATTTGGGGCTTCAACGGCACGGAACGTCCGGGGGCGGTGTACCTCGCGGCAGCGCTGGCCGGCCACGCGCAGAAAGGGTTGCCGGCCTTCGGCATCTACGGGCACGACGTGCAGGACGCCAGCTGCACCGAAATCCCCGCCGACGTGGAGGCCAAGCTGCTGCGCTTTGCCCGCGCAGCAATGGCGGTGGCCACCATGCGCGGAAAATCGTACCTCTCCATCGGCGCGGTGTGCATGGGCATAGCAGGCTCCATCGTAAACACCGACTTCTTTGAGGAGTACTTGGGTATGCGCTGCGAGGGCGTGGACGAGGTGGAAATTATTCGCCGCATGAGCGAGGGTATTTACGACAAGGAGGAGTTTGCCAAGGCGCTGGCGTGGGCAAAATCGACCTGCAAGGAGGGCGAAGATGTTATCAACCGCGCCGACCTGAAAAAAGACCGCGCCGGACGGGACAAGGATTGGGAGTTTATCGTAAAAATGACGCTCATTGTGCGCGACCTGATGACGGGCAACCCCAAGCTAAAGGAAATGGGGTTTGGCGAGGAATCGCTGGGGCACAACGCTATTGCCGCCGGATTTCAGGGGCAGCGACAGTGGACGGATTTTTACCCCAACGGCGACTTTACGGAGGCGATACTCAACTCGTCTTTCGACTGGACGGGTATTCGCGCTCCCTACGTGCTGGCCACCGAGAACGACGCGCTCAACGGCACCGCCATGCTGTTTGGCTACCTGCTCACGCACACCGCGCAGGTGTTTGCCGACGTAAGAACGTACTGGAGCCCGGAGGCGGTGGAGCGCGTTACGGGCAAAAAGCTGGAAGGAGCAGCGTCGGGTGGAATGATTCACCTGATCAACTCCGGCGCAGCGTCGCTCGACGGCAGCGCCCGCCAGCTCGACAAGAACGGAAAGCCAACCATGAAGCCCTTCTGGGAGATTACGGAGGCTGAGGCCAAGGCCTGCCTCGACGCCACCACGTGGATGCCCGCCAACCGCGAGTACTTCCGCGGCGGCGGCTTCTCCTCCAAATTTTTGACGCGCGGCGGGATGCCCTGCACCATGATGAGGCTAAACCTCGTGAAAGGCTTAGGCCCCGTGCTACAGCTCGCCGAAGGCTGGACGGTTGACATCGATCCTGCCATCCACAAAATACTTGACGAAAGAACGGACAGGGGGTGGCCAACCACCTGGTTTGTTCCCCGCCTGACGGGAAGCGGCAACTTCAAGGATGTGTACTCGGTGATGAACATGTGGGGCGCTAACCACGGCGCTGTGAGCTGCGGGCACATCGGCGCAGACCTCATTACGCTGGCCTCCATGCTGCGCATACCCGTTTGCATGCACAACGTGGGCGAAGACGACATCTACCGCCCCGCGGCATGGGCAGCCTTCGGCATGGACAAGGAAAACGCCGACTACCGCGCCTGCCTGTCCTACGGGCCAATGTACAAGTAATGTATTACTTCAGCTTTTAACTCTCATAAGATTATGAAAAATAAAAAGCTATCTGTTGTACCAAGAACGTTGATTTTTCCGTTCATTCTGGTAACAATGCTGTTTGCACTGTGGGGCTTTGCCAACGACATCACCAACCCTATGGTGGCCGCCTTCAAAAACATCCTGCTCATCTCGAACTTCGAGAGTTCGCTGGTGCAGTTTGCGTTCTACGGAGGCTACTGCTTTATGGCTATTCCGGCGGCAATCTTTATCCAAAGATTCAACTACAAGAAGGGAATCCTCGTGGGGCTTGCGCTGTACTCTGCGGGATGCCTCCTCTTTATCCCCGCCGGAAATGCAATGGCTTTCTGGGCATTTCTCATCGCCTACTTCGTGATGACGTGCGGCCTGGCGTTCCTCGAAACCACCTCCAACCCGTACATTCTGTCGATGGGTCCTGAGGAGACGGCAACGCGCCGCCTGAACCTCTCCCAAGCCTTCAACCCCATCGGCTCGCTGACGGGGATGCTGGTGGCCAAAGAGGTGATACTCTCGCGGCTCGACCCTCACACCGAGGCCGAGCGCATTGTAATGGCAAGCGCCGATCCCGACAATTTAGCCAGAATCCAGCAAGCTGACCTCAATACCGTCAGCGTACCCTACCTGATGCTCGGAACGGTGGTGCTGGCCTTCTTCCTCCTTTTTGCCATATCAAAGCTGCCCAGCTCCTCTGCAAAGGACAGGGCGCAACGCTCCTCGACGGGCGCTACCGCCAAGCGTCTGCTGAAGAACAAGCTGTACATACGGTCTGTGATTGCGCAGGTGTTCTACGTTGGCGTGCAAATCATGGTTTGGACGTTCATCATACAGTACGCCGAAAGCGAGCTGGGTATGAGCAAGTCCACCGCGCAGGGGTACAACATGGTGGCTATGGGGATGTTTGTTACGAGCCGATTTATCTGCACGTTCCTGCTGAAATACTTCAAGCCAAGCGTCCTGCTGACGTGGCTGGCCGCAGGCGGCGTAATATTCACCACAGGCGCTATCTTTATCCACGGCATGACGGGGCTGTACTGCCTGATGGCTATCTCCGCCTGCATGTCGCTGATGTTTCCCACCATCTACGGAATAGCGCTGAAAGGTCTGGGCGACGACGCTAAGCTGGCCTCCGCCGGACTGATACTCGCCATTGGCGGCGGCTGCCTGATGCCTCCTCTACAGGGGCTGCTCATCGACAAGGCCGTCTGGGTTGATGCGCTTTCGTCGGTGCGCATTTCGTTTGTGCTACCGCTGCTGTGCTTCATCGTTATTGCAACTTTTGGCCGGTGGGCGGGAAAGCTGAAAACCGGCAGCTGACAGGCAAGGCTTTCGGGAGTCGCCGTACAGCGGCTCCCGAAAACAGGCTGCGGCCGCACGACGTGACGGATTGTTTTTTCATTCAATCGGTCGGTAGTGAGTTTTTTTACTGTACAAAAACACGCATAAAGCATCCATCATGAAAATTGGCCTACTCTTCGGCTCGTTCAGCCCCGTGCACGTGGGGCACACCATCATTGCAGGCTACTGCTCGCAGTTTACCGACCTGCACGAGGTGTGGCTAACGCCCAGCCCGCACAACCCGCGTAAGCAGGCAGACAGCCTCATGCCCGACGAGCAGCGGCTGTCGCTGCTGCACGCCGCCGTTGAGCGGCAAAAGCTGCCGCTAAAAATTTGCGAGGTGGAGCTTTCGCTTCCGCGCCCCTCGTACACCATCAACACGCTGCGGGTACTACAGGCGCAACACCCCGCCGTCCGGTTCGTGGTGATTATGGGGGCAGACAACCTTGCAGGCATTGAGCGGTGGAAGGAGTGGCAGACGCTGCTGCGCGACTTTGAGGTGTACGTCTACCCGCGCGCCGGATACAACGGAGAGGAGCTGTGCGCAAAGTACCGCACAACGTTCATCAGCGCACCCATCATCGAAATTTCCTCCACCTTCATCCGCGAAGCGTTGAAGGAAGGGAAAAACGTAAACGCCTTTCTGCCCTTCACAGCCGACCTTTTACAGCCGCAATCCTGGAGTACGCCTCGCTGATGCGCGCCTTGCTAATGCGCCCTTCCTGCACCAGCGAGTAAATAATTTCCACCGCTTTGGGGGCAATCTGCGCATCGTAGGATTTGCCGTTGTTGCTCAGCACGAGCATATCTATTCCGGCGTTTACCGCCTTTTCGAGCGCAACTTCAAAAGAGTAGCTGTCCACGATAGCGCCCATCGCCATATCGTCGGATACCACCAGCCCGTCGAACTTCAAATCATCCCGTATCATTCCTACTATTTTTTTCGAGAGGGTTGCCGGATAGCGGCTGTCAAAATTTCGGTTGAACACGTGCGACACCATGATAGCGTCGCAGCGCCCGCTTTTCACCAGCTGCCGGTAGGGTATCAGCTCCTGCCTTGTCCACGTTCCGGTAACGTCGGCAAGGCCAAGGTGCGAGTCGGCGGCGCTGCTGCCATGCCCCGGAAAGTGCTTCGGCGAGGTGATAACGCCCTGCCGCCTGTGCTCGTCAATCCAAATGCGGGCGTGCCTTACCACCACCTCCGGCTTTGCCGAAAAGCTGCGCTGAACTTTTCCCACTATGGGGCACTGCGGGTTTACGTCTACATCTACGCACGGCGCAAAGTTGAAGTTAATCCCCAGCCTGCTGAGCAGCTCCGCCGTTTGAGCGGCGTAGCGTCGTGTGGTGTCGGCGTTATCCAGCGTACCCAGGTACTTTGCGCTCACGGTAGGCGGAAATCCTGCCGCCGCCTTAAGTCGGCTCACCATCCCGCCCTCCTGGTCAATGGAGATGATGAGGGTTTCGTCGACAAGCCGCTGCAAGTCGCCGCACAGCTTTTTGAGCTGCGCGGGCGAGGTGATGTTTCGCCCGCGCGTTTTGCTCACGGCATCGTAGTCAAACAGTATCACGCCGCCCACGCGCAGGTTTTTAACGTCTCTGTAGATGTGGTTATCTCCCGTAAGCTCCGCGCCGCGAAAGCCAACGATGAGCATCTGCGCAATCTTATAGCGCAAGCTGTCGTCTGCCCGCGCCGACAAGCTGCAAAGCACGGGAAGCATGGAAAGAAGAAGATACTTCATGTAATGAGGTATGATGGTATGATGATGTATAAGCTATGATGCACGAGCTATGACGCACAAAACCGTCAAAGCCCGTCCATGCAAAAATCAGCAGCCGGTTTAAATTGAAAATCGACGTAATCCAAATGCACTCTTTCTATTTCACAACAATGCATCAATTTGCTTTATTTTTGCTTTATTCAGACTGCGTATCGGACGGCCTTGCAACCGGAGAGCACAGCTGCCCGCTAATTTCCGCATTATCGCCGGAAAATGCAACCGCATCGTTTTGATGCTGCTGAAACTTTCCTCCGTCGATGGTTAAAAACACCGAATCGCCCGGAGCAACATACAGGTTGATAAACGAACGGTCGTAGCGGACAGTGTGTCATACGATTTTTATTTTTGGATGGTGAATATTAGCGGAAATTCCTCAAACAATGCCTACCAAATATTCGCCCGTTTCTCCGTATCAAGGTACATGCCATCGCCGGGCTGCAAGCCAAAAGCCTGTACAAAGGCTTCCACATGCGGCAGCGTTCCGTTCACGCGCCAGCGTCCCA
>JAIRSZ010000143.1 GCA_031255195.1 Prevotellaceae bacterium
GAACAACGAGGCATTGCCATAGGCAAAAAGCAAGGCATTGCCATAGGCAAGGAGCAAGGCATTGCCATAGGCGAACAACGAGGCATTGCCAAAGTTGTGGTAAATTTGCGGCATTTAGGATTATCCGTAGAGGAAATAGCCAAATATTCTCAGCTATCGGTAGAGGAAGTAATTTCCATTCTGAATAATGAATAAATGAATAATGCAGCAGCGTCCAAAGCCCGCCTATGCCCGATATAAATGCGGTGGCTGGTATTTTTAATTAAAACACAGATAATCAAACCATAAAAGAAATTATCACCATGAACGCAACAATAAAACAAATAGATGAGGAAAGGCGTTTACGGGACATGGAAATGCTCCACGTGTACCAAATGCGAGAGATGGCGCTTGCCGACTACACAAGCGGCATGAACAACGCACGAAGGGAAGGCTTTGCCATAGGCGATAAACGAGGAGAACAACGAGGCATTGCCATAGGCAAAAAGCAAGGCATTGCCATAGGCGAGCAACGAGGTATTGCCAAAATTGTAGTAAATTTGCGGCGTTTAGGATTACCCGTAGAGGAAATAGCCAAATATTCTCAGCTGTCGGTAGAGGAAGTAATTTCCATTCTGAATAATGAATAATGCAGCGTCCAACTTTCACTCCACATTGCCGTCGACAGCTACAAGTTGAGATTCCTCGCTTCGGAATGACGCTGCTGATTAAAGAATTGTAGGTTAGCAAGTTGAGTTGGCTGAGGCGTGCCCCAATTAACTCAACATGCTAACTTTTACCTCCCTGCCATGCCGGAGGCAATTTTGTTTGAAAAAATTAACCAAACTCCAAGCCGTAACGCGCTGTAGTTGGCAGAATACTGCGTACCTTTGAATCCCTCTTTTGGACGGACAGAGCCTGCCGTTTGCGAGGATTTATACAAATGTTTCTGTGCTTGTAAGAAGATTCATATATGTCACTTTGTTTTGCAGCGTTGCCGTTGGCCTGCTGCCTGCGCGGGCGCAGCAGCCTGCACGGGGGGCGAGTGCAGGCGTAAAGAGCCTGAACGACTCCGTTGCAGGCAGCGTGAAGCGGGTGGACGACGCTTTGCAAAAGCCTGTGGATAAAATCAATAAAAAGCTCGACGCGGCAACGTCAAAGGCTAACGAAAAGCTCGACAAGGTGGACGAAAAGCTGAGCAGCGCGAGCGAAAAGCTCAAGGCAGCCACCATCAAAAAAAATACGTGGCTGATGCGCACCTACCACAACGTTACCGCCTACTACAACGTTTACTTCAACGCCAACGACAGCTACGGCGAGGGCGTGAAAAAGGCGGCGCGGGAGTATCCATTTGACTACACGCAGGTGCTCCCCATGTTTACCTTCGAGGCAAAAAATATTCCCACCATAGCTACCGCCGAGATGGCGCGGGCGCTCGAAAAATCGGACAAAACCATCAAAAAGCACTCGATAACCGTCAAGCCCAACCTGAAAAAGGGTAAGCGCCTGACCAAAAAGGAGCAGGAGTTCTACAACCGCCGCGAGTTTTGCACCTCTATCGACGACGCCTACCTGCTCATCGGCAAGGCAAACATCTTCCTGCACGAGTACGACCTTGCCCTGCTTGCCTTTGAGCACGTGATGGTGGAGTACCCCTACGAGTCCACGGTGTACGAGGCGCAGATATGGTCGGCTGTGGTGGCCGGCGCCAGGGACGACGTTGCCCGCGAGCGGGAAATCCTGACGGCGCTCTCCGCCGATAAGCAATTTCCTCCAAAGTATGCCAAGCTGCTCAACGTGGCAACCGCCGACATGCTCATTCGCGAAAAAAAGTACAGCGAGGCCATCCCGCTGGTCGAACAGGCCATAAAGGACACCCGCAATAGCGTTGCGCGGCAGCGCTACCGCTTCATCCTGGGGCAGCTCTACCAGCGCACGGGCAACGCGCGCAAGGCCATAGCCCGCTACACCTCCGTCATCCGACGGATGCCTCCCTACGACCTTGAGTTTCACGCAAGGCTCAACCGCGCCTTCCTGTCCATAGGGCGCAAGGGCGATGGTATGCGCAAGGCGCTCGCTAAGATGGCAAAGGATGAAAAAAACAAGGATTACCTCGACCTGATATACTACGCCTTAGCCGAAATGGAGATGAACGCCAAGCGCACCGAGGCGGCCATAGCCTACTACAAGCTCTCGGCCGCCAACAGCAAAGGCGACAGCCCCCAGCGTATGCTCTCGTGCCTCACGCTGGCTAAGTACTTCGAGGAGCACGGCGATTACGAGGCGGCGCAGGCCTACTACGACAGCACCGCAATGGTCATGCCCAAAACCGACCCCGAGTACGACATGGTGAGCAACAAGGCGCTCAACTTAGGCAAGCTGGCGGTGAACCTGCGCATCATCAAAACCGAGGACAGCTTGCAGCGCATAGCCCGCATGAGCCAGCGAGACCGCGAAAAGTACGTGGCCGCGCAAATAGCGCAGGCCAAGGCCAGCGAAGTGCAGCGGCAGCACGACGAGGAGCTGCGCGCCGCGCGCGCCGAAGCTGCGGTGGTGGCGGCGTCGGCCTTTGCGCAGCCCGCAAGCGGAAAGTGGTACTTCTACAACCCGCAGCTGGTGGGATCGGGGCTTGCCGAGTTCAGAAAAAAGTGGGGACAGCGCAAGCTGGTGGACGATTGGCGGCGCGAAAACAAGGGCTTTGCTGCCGGTTTTACCATGCCCTCCGGCGGTGGCGGGGAAAGCAGCAGCAGCGACGGCGAGCAGCAGGAGGCAACGCCCGCAGACCAAACCGAAAGCTTCTACTTGGCCAACGTGCCGTTCACCGACTCGCTGATGGAAGCGTCGAATGCGCGGATTGTGGAGGCCATGTTCACCGCAGGGCTGGTGTACAAGGACTACATCCGCGACAACCCCAACGCCGTCGCCATGCTGGAGACGCTCCTCAAGCGTTTTCCCGCCAACCGCTACCGCCTCGAATCGCTCTTTTACCTCTACGTCCTCAACAGCGAGGCCGGCAACGGCGGGCGCGCCGACTACTACAAAAACCTGCTCTTTACGGAGTACCCCAACGAGCTGCTCACCATGTACGTGAAAGACCCCTCGTATGTTTCGGGCAAGGAGGCGCACGAAAAAGCGGCCAACCAGCTCTACGGCAACGCCTACGACCTGTACCAGGCCGGACGCTACGACGAGGCCGCCCGCCTGTCGCAGCAGGGGCTGGAGCGCTACGGCGAAATGAGCATTGCCGCCAGCTTTAAGCTGCTAAGCGTAATGGCTGCCGGAAGCAACGGCAACATCGGGCAGTACATCGCCGGTCTCTCCGAGGTGGTCACGGGCTACCCCGGCTCTGAGGCCGCCACAGCCGCGCAAGAGATGATGAGCATCGTCCAAAAGCGGGAGCTGACCCTTATGAGCGAGCGCGAAGCCCCGCCGGAGGCGCAGCCTGCGCAATCGGGCGTTCTCTACGGCAACGACGACGGCAAAAGCCTGCTGGCGCTCATTGTCAACAAAAACATCAATATCAACCAGCTTAAGTTTAACTTTATATCGTTCAACGCAGACATTGACGCCGACGACCTGAACGTGAGCGACAGCAAGTTTGGCGACGACTTGATTCTCCTCTCCGTGGGAGACTTCAACACCATTGCCGAGGCTGTTGCCTACTACAAGAGAGTCAAGGCTTACCCCGCCATATTTAGAGACCTGAACATGGACGAGGGATACTCGCTGTTTTCCATTACGGAAAAAAATCTTGACTTGCTGAGGCAAAGCAAGATTGTTAGCGCATACGATACGTTTTTTCAGCTCAACGTTTTAAAGGAGGCTGAGTAAAAAAAATCATGAACATACATATTCTTTGGATTGACGACGAGGTCAACATGCTTAGGCCTCACATTATATTTTTGGAAAGCAAAGGCTACACGCTTCACACGGCCACCAACGGGCAGGATGCGCTGGAGCTTATTCAGAGCAACCGCTACGACCTCATATTCCTCGACGAAAACATGCCCGGCATCAACGGCATCGAAACCCTGAAGCTCATCAAAGAGCTGCGCCCCGTGCTGCCGGTCGTGATGATTACCAAGAGCGAGGAGGAGGAGGTCATGAACAGGGCTATTGGCTCCAGAATTGCCGACTACCTCATCAAGCCCGTTAACCCCAACCAGGTGTTGATGTCCATCAAAAAGGTTGTCCACCACCGGCAAATCCTCTCTGACCAGTCTACGGCCGACTACCGCATGGAGTTTGGAAAAATTGCCCGCCAGCTGGACGAGGCAAAAACTTTTGGCTGCTGGACAACCATCTACCGAAAGATGGTAGGGTGGGACATAGACCTCTGCCAGTCCGGCGACGAAGGCGTGCGCGAAATCCTCACCTACCAGCTCAACGAGGTCAACAACGAGTTCTGCAAGTTCATCAGCCAGCGCTACCTCGGATGGTTTGCCGGCGACAAGGCTGCCGACGAGCGACCGCTCATGTCGCACCAGCTCTTGCGCGCCAAGGTCTTCCCCCTCCTCGCCGCCTCCGACGCCGAAGGCGACAAAGTCGCTTTCCTGCTCATCGACAACCTCCGGTACGACCATTGGCGGATGATTGCCCCAATCGTTCAGGAGTTTTTCAGAATTGAGGAGGATGAAATCTACTGTAGCATCCTGCCCACCGCCACGCAGTACGCGCGAAACGCCATCTTTGCCGGCCTCATGCCCTCCGAGATAGAAAAGCTTATGCCCGACTGCTGGCTCAACGACGAGGACGACGGCGGGAAAAACCAGCACGAGGAGGAGCTCCTCCGCAAGCAGATGCAGCGCTCCGGCGTGGGCGCTTCGCTTTTCTTCCGCAAGATGGTGGGGCTGGACGGCGGCAGGCAAATGCTCGGCGAGCTGAGCAAGCTCGACTCCTGCTCCTTTGCCGTTCTGGTCTACAACTTTGTGGACATGCTCTCGCACGCCCGCACCAGCACCGAAATTGTCCGCGAGCTGGCCGACGACGAGCCTGCCTACAGGTCGCTCATGCGCTCGTGGTTCGAGCACTCCGACCTCCTGGAGCTGATAAAAGAGCTGGCGGCGCGACGCTTTAAGGTTGTCCTGTCGAGCGACCACGGCACGGTGCGCGTCAGCAACCCCGTGAAGATTGTGGGCGACCGCAACACCTCCACCAACCTGAGGTACAAAACGGGGAAATCCCTCACCTACGATGCCCGGAGCGTGTTTGAGGTGCGGAAGCCGGAGCAGGCCTACCTGCCGCGCACCAACCTGTCGAGCAGCTACGTCTTTGCCCGCAACCGCGACTACCTGATTTACCCCAACAGCTACAACCAGCATGTAAAGTACTACCGCAACACCTTTCAGCACGGCGGCATTTCGATGGAGGAGATGTTGGTGCCGGTGGTAACGCTCGCCCCGGTGTAGGGGCGAGCGGAAATTCATCATTGTTTTTCCAGCCCGAATTTTTCGTCGCTGTGCACGGTGCCTATGGGTTCAATGTGTATGCGAATGTCGTAGGTATTAGGAATTTTGTAGCGGATGTGGGCTTCCACCTCATTGGCAATTTTATGTGCTTCGTTGAGCGATATGTCGCCGTCAACTTCAATATCAATGCCTATGATGTACTTCCCGCCTAACGTTCTAATCCTTACCCTGTGAGGGCGGTTTGCACCCGCTACTTCACCGGCAGCATCAAACACGCTGTTGTATATTGCAGTATCCTTCACGCTGTCCATTAGCTCAACATTAGAATCCATGAAAATCCTGAAGGCAGAGTAAAGTATGTAAATGGCTACAAGTATGCTTGTTATAGCGTCAAGAATGGGCATTTTTAGCAAAAAGGTAAAAATCAAGCCAACAAGTACGCTAACAGAAATTACCACATCGTTGCGCATATTTATAGCGTTGGCTTTTAGTATGCTGCTATCAATTTTTTTTGCCTGCTTAAATTGGTAAAACGACAAAAGCAGCTTCCCCGCTATGGATATGAGGGTAATGTAAATCGCTAATAATGACGGCAGTATTCTTTCTTCACCGGTAAAAATCTGCTTGACGGCAGATACTATCATTTGTACTCCTGCATAAAAAATGATGAGTGAAAGAATTTTAGTAGCTATGCTTTCGGCTTTTTCGTGCCCGTAAACGTGCTTACGGTCAGGGGGACGGTTTACAATGCGTGCCGTAAATATCATAATGACAGAAATTACCACATCGGTTGTCGAATCGATGCCATCGCTTATAACCGCTAAGCTTCCTGATATGAAACCGAAAACAAGCTTGGCAACCGCCAAAAAAGCGTTGCCAACAGAGCTGATTAAAGACGTTCTAAATAAAATTCTATTTTTCATATACCTGTTGATTATATCGTTATTGCTCTTTATTTTAAGGTGATGAATCGCTGTAAAATTACAAAAAGATTTGGAAATGCCGTAGGAAGATTTAAAGATTCAGGGATTCAAAGTGAAACCTTAGCCCGTAGCTGCCACCGCTTGAGCGCGTCGCCTGCCTGAGCTGTGATTTATGTGATTTAATGTGATAGCAGGCGCACTACTCCCCGCGCGCCGTCATTCCGCCCACCATTGCCGCTGCGGATGTGGGGCTGAGGTTCCTCCGCTACGCTACGGAATGACGGGGGCGGTGCGAGTGGAGGGGAAAGGGTGAATGTCCTGCGGGCAACCATGCACGACGGTTTGACAGCCGGTATTACAGGGAGGGCGGGATGTCGCGTAAGCTAAGGAAGAACAAGGCGGAAGCCTAAGTTGCTGTAGCAATTGCTGGGGCTGCTGCTGCACCGGTCGGCAACGCGGCAGGCCTGTGCGCAGTCGTACCAGCTGCCGCCGCGGTCTACACGGTGCAGGCAGGAGGCGTCGTAGCAATCCTGACACCACTCCCACACGTTGCCGCTCATGTCGTAAATGCCTAAGGAGTTGGGGCTTTTTTGCCCTACGGGGTGTGTTTTTTCGCTGCTGTTGCCATCAAACCACGCCACATCGCTAATGCCGTCGCTGCCCGAATACTCATAGCTGCTTCTTTTTGTTCCCTCGCGGGCAGCATACTCCCATTCGGTTTCGGTGGGCAGCCGGTATTGCTTACCGGTGGCGGCGTTAAGGCGGGCAATAAATTCCTGCACATCGTTCCAGCTCACATTTTCCACCGGCAGGTTATCGCCTTTAAAGTCAGATGGGTTGTTGTCCATAAGGAGCTTCCACTGCGCCTGCGTTACCTCATATTTCCCGATGTGAAAGCTGCTCATCGTTACGCTGTGCAGCAAATTTTCGTCGCTCTCGCTGCTGTCAGGATGCTCTTCCTGCAAGGATATCATCCAAAACGTGCCGCCCGGCACAAATACCATCTCCGGCTCGGCCGGATGCTGCCGGCTGCCGGAAGGCGTGCTGCCGGATTTCGCAGCATTTTGCCCGGAGCTGTCGGTGGCGTAGAGGGCAACGTTTTCCTTACTTTCCTGTCCCTGTACTGCTGCCGTACACAGGGCGGTCAGCAGGAGAATTGAGATTTTTTTCATAATGGTTTAAACTCGCAAAACGAATTTGCTGTGGAACTTTTGATGCGCAAGAATAGCCGCAATCGCTATTTTATGTATTTAATTTTGTGCCTGTTAGCACGATTGCTCGTTTTATATTATACAAAAACTGTTTGTTTAAAGTAATGCCGCAAAGTTAGCATTAACTTATCAAATATACGTATGTAAGAGCTTAGAAAAATATACTGCACTAACTATTTTTAACTGTACGAAGGATTTCCTTTAAAACGCCACCTCAAATTCTTCTCAGCTTGTAGCGTTTGGCGGGTAAGCATCATGCAGCTTTCTCACCGCCTCCCGCACCTCTTCATGCTCGTACCCTCGCGAAAGCCCAAATCGCATCAGCTTTGCCGACAGGTCGTGCGGCGATTTTGCCCGCAGGGTTTGCGCCTTTTTCTGCAAGTCTTTTAGCAGGTCGCTCCTTTGCTGATTTCCGTCAACTTCGCGAAGAGCGCTGTCTATCAGCTCATCGTCAATTTTCTTTGCGTGCAGCGCAGCCCTTATCTTGAGAACTCCCCAATGCGAAAATTTTGCCCGCTCGCGGGCAAAGGCGGCGGCGTAGCGCGCCTCGTCAACAAACTTTCCGGCAAGGAGCTGCCGCTCCACCTCCTCCATTTCCAACCGGCTCAAGTTCCACGAGCGCATTTTTCGGCGCACGTCCGCAAGGCATTTTTCCTGCTTTGCGCACAGGCGTTGCAGGCGCAGCAGCGCCTCTCCGACGTCGACAATTTCCGGTGAAACATTCTTCATCGCTTAGCCCTCACCATTCTTGGCTTGCCGTTGACGTCTCTGCGCAGCTCAACGGTCGGGAATCCGCTGCGGGTAAAAACAGCTGCGGTTTCCTGCCCCAGATTTTCGTTGATTTCTACAAAAATTTCGCCGCCGTCGCGCAGCGCTTTTTGCGCAAAATCGGCAATGGCGGAGTAAAATACCAGAGGGTTGTCGTCCCGCACAAACAGCGCACGGTGCGGCTCGTAGCGCAGCACGTTGTCGCGTATATGCGCCTTTTCGCTTTCGCAAACGTAGGGCGGGTTGCTCACAATGAGGTCGAAAACCTGCGTTGGCAATGCGGATGTGTTGAGAATATCCACGTTGGCAAAGCGGATATTCACGCCGTTGAGCGTCGCGTTTTGGCGTGCAACGCTCAAAGCCTCCTCCGAAATATCCCACGCGGAGGTTGTAGCGTGCGGCAGGCATTTGGCGAGCGCCACGGCAATGCAGCCGCTGCCTGTACCGATGTCCAGCACGCGCAGCGTTGGGCTTGCGGAGCTGCCGCCGGAGGTTCGCGTTTGGCTGCTTTCGACAGCCCACGCCACCAGCTCCTCCGTCTCGGGGCGGGGAATCAGCACGCGCTCGTCGACAAGCATCGTCAAGCCGCAAAATTCGGTCTTGCCCAGCACCTGCTGGATGGGGCGGCTTTGCCTGAGCTGGGCGGTTGCCTCCTCTATCTGCCGCCCCTGCGCCGCTCCAACAAGCTTTTCCGGCCAGGCGTAGAGCGTGGCCGTAGCCATCCCCAGAATGTGCTCGAGCAGAAGGTGGCAAATAGCCTTCGCCTCCTGAGCAGGGTAAAGGTCTTCGAGGCTTTTTTGCGTGTAGCCAAGGAAGTATTTTATGGTGTGCATCGAATTTTGCATTAACTTTGCCTCCGAAGCATGGTATATCTACAGCAGCTGTGGCAGCCTGAAAATCTAATACCTTCCGGGCGGCTGCCGCTTCTGTAGCTCCTAATGGCCTCCAAACTTCGCAAACGCAAATATACAAACAATATGTCAACGCACGAAAAATATATGCAGCGCTGCCTCGACATTGCCCGCAACGGGCTTGGGCGCGTTGCGCCAAACCCTATGGTGGGCGCGGCGCTGGTGTACAACGGCAGCATTGTGTCCGAGGGCTACCACCGCGGATACGGGCTGCCGCACGCCGAGGTGGAGGCCGTCGGGAAGCTACAGGAGAAAAATTTGCTGTCGGGCTGCACGCTCTACGTCAGCTTAGAGCCGTGCAGCCACTTTGGGAAAACGCCCCCGTGCACGGAGCTTATCGTAGCGTCGAAAATACCGCGCGTGGTGGTAGCCACCGCCGACCCTTTTCCCCGGGTGAACGGCTACGGCATACAGCGGCTGCGCGAGGCTGGCGTGGAGGTTACGGTGGGAGTTCTGGAGCAGGACGCCCGCGAGCAGAACAGGCGTTTTTTCACTTTCCACGAAAAAAAGCGGCCGTACATTATCCTGAAATGGGCGCAATCTGCCGATGGCTTCATTGACGTATGCCGCACGGCGAGCGAGCCTCCGGCTACCATCAGCGGGTTGCAGGCGCACCGCCTGAGCCACAAGTGGCGCACCGAAGAGCAGGCAATCATGGTAGGCGCTAACACCGCCCTGATGGACAACCCGCGACTCACGGCGCGGCTGTGGAGCGGGAAAAATCCCATCCGCGTGACGCATGACGAAGGCGGCAAGCTGCCCCGCACGCTCAACATCTTCGACGAAGAAGCCCCTGCCGTATCGCTCGGCTGTAGCGATGTGAGCAGCTGGATGAATGGATTCTACGAGCATGGCACGCAATCCGTAATAGTGGAGGGTGGAGCGAAGCTGCTGCAACGCTTTATTGCGTCCGGCGTGTGGGACGAGGCAAGAGTATTCACGTCGCCGCGCAGGTTGCAGCAGGGCGTTGCCGCTCCCCGCATATCGGGCGTGGTGCAGCGCGAAGGGTGCGTGGGCGAGGATTTGTTGCAGGTGTTGAGAGCACGCTGAGAATTGGAAGCCGGATGCGGCGAGCCGGCAATGAGCCGGCAACTCTCAACCGGCTACGTCAGCTCGTGGGCTTCGTACCTGTCTTTGCCGATAAAGATGATTACGGCATACCTCACGTCGCTTCGCGCGGCGAAGTCCTGCGCCTGCCGGTAGCGCGCGAGCTGGTCGAACGCTTCCTTTTTTACGGCTTGGAGGAGCTTTTTGTTTTTTTCGTTGCTTTTTTTGACGTACTTGATTTCCCACACCCACTCGTAGCGGAGGTCGGGTAGCAGGGAGCTGCGCTGCAAGTACATGTCTATGTAGCCGCTCTCCACCTCCCGCTCGGTAACCGGCACGTAGAGCTTGCTTTGGAAAAGCCCGTTGAGCAGCATGATTTTGATGTACTTCTCATCAAAGCGCTCCAAGTCGCGGTTGGAGAGGCGGCAAAAAATATTTCGGCTCACGTAGTCAATGTAGGGCGTAAGGTTGCCACGGTAGGCCAGCTGCCAAACAGCTTCCTTCTGCTCGGAGGGGTCTACCATAATGTCCTTGTTTTGGTCGGAAATGAGCTGCTCGATGTACTCCCAGAAAACCGTCCGAATGGAGTAGTTGGGGATTTTCAGGTAGAGGCAACCCTCCATCTGCCTGTCAATGGTGAGCAGCCCCATGTAGAAAAGCAGGGATACGAAGTACTTGTCGTCATCCAAACGGTCGATGGAGAAGTCGCTGATAATGTCCGACATAACGCCGTTGTTTTTGGTAATCTCCAGCAGCTTCAAGCTGTTCATGCCGTTTTGCACGAGGTTTTGCAAACGCCCGTAGTCGGTTTTCATGTTGCTGTCGATGATGTTTTCCGAAGCGCCGTTTCGTAGCAGCTGTTCAAAAAAGTAGAGTATCATGGAGGGGTTGTACACCTTGCTTCCGCCATTGCGGTTGAACAGGTAGCCGTTGTAGTACATTTCCATGTCCACCTGAATTAGAGCGGGGTCAACCCCTGTTTTTAGCATCAGGTCGTTTACCTCTTCTTGAGTAAACCCCATCATTTCGTTGTACGCCGGTTCGAGGGTGAGGTTGTTGGCAATGTTGAATCCGCTGGTGAGGTCGTTGAGCATCACCGGCGAAATACCTGTGATGAAAATACGGTCGAGCGCATCGGAGGTGTTTATCTTGAGCGTTTCGTAGAAGTCGCGCACCACGCCGTTGGCTCGCACCACGGTGTAGTAAAATTCGTCGCCGGTGTGCTGCTTGCCCATGACGATGAGGTCGTTAGCAAAGTGGTCGTACTCGTCAATAAGCACAAAAACCTTTCGTCCGATAGTGTTCATTGCCGCCAAAACAAGCTTCAACCGCCCCGATCCGGTGGATGCTTCCTTGAGCTGCTCGTTCAGCATGTCGACATTCGGTATGATATTCTGGTATCTCAACATGAACTCGAAGATTGAAATCTTGATGGCGCTGTTGAAGTCGTCAATAAAGTTCTGCCGGTCGGCGGTATTTAGCCCCGAAAAGTTGAACTGCATTACCATGTAGCTGCTGCGCTTGGGGGTTGGATGCTTACCGATGTACAGCTCGCCAAACAGCCGCTCAAAGTTGTCGGCCTTGTTAACGTCGTAGTAGTGGAGCAGCGTGGAGTAGAACAAGCTCTTGCCGAATTTGCGCGGGCGGATGAAAAAGTGGTGCGGGTTTGTCTCCTTTTCCAGCAGCTCAATAAATCGTGTTTTATCTACATAGGCGTAGTTTTCGGTAATAATTTTCTCGAAGTTGGAGTTGCCGTAAGTCAGCTTTTTAAAATTTTGCGTATCCATGAGAGCTTTGAATTATTGATTTTTTACAGGGCAAAATGTTTTTGTTCCACTCATCTCAGCTGTTGATTTTTCTCGTCTTTCTCAAACGCCTGCACAATTTTTCCCACCAGCGCATGGCGGATGATGTCCTTTTTGTTGAACTCCACCATTCCGATGCCCTTTATTTTTCCGAGCATACCCATGCTTTTTGCCAGCCCCGAATCGTTTCTGTGTGGGAGGTCTACTTGCGTTACGTCGCCCGTAACGATGAACTTTGCGTTTTTGCCCATGCGGGTGAGGAACATTTTCATTTGCGCAAGCGTGGTGTTTTGCGCCTCGTCGAGTATCACAAAGGCGTGGTCGAGCGTTCGCCCGCGCATGAAGGCTAACGGCGCAATCTGCACCACGCCCTCCTCCATGAACTTTTCCAGCTTTTTTACGGGAATCATGTCGTGCAGCGCGTCGTAGAGAGGCTGGAGGTAGGGGTCGAGCTTCTCCTTCATGTCGCCGGGCAGAAATCCGAGCCGCTCTCCGGCCTCAATAGCAGGCCGCGTGAGGATGATTTTTCGCACCTCCTTATTTTTTAGCGCCCTCACAGCGAGCGCAATAGCCGTGTATGTTTTGCCCGAACCGGCGGGGCCAACGGCAAAAAGCAGGTCGTTGTTCTCGTACAGCGCCACCAGCTTTTTCTGGTTGGCCGTGCGCGCCTTAATGATGCTGCCGCTGTTGCCGTACACCAGCGTGTCGCCGTCGCCGGTATCGTCGTGCACCTCAGTGGCGTTCTCGTGGTATATTTGAGCAATAGCCTCATTGGTTATGCGGCCGCGCCTGTGGTAGTAGGCTATCAGGCTGACGAGCTTGCCCTCAAAGTCGTCCACCTCGCTTTTGGCGCCAAAGATTTTGATTTCTCCGCCCCGCGCCACAACCTTAAGCTTCGGGAAGCACGCGGCAATGGCGTTGAAGTGGACGTTGTTGACCCCGTAAAAGCTTACCGGCTCTACATTCTCAAGTACTATTATTTTTTCTGCCATGCAATAAAAAAATGTGGCGATGGTGTTTTAAAGTGTATGACGGTTAAAAAACAGGCAACCGGCGCGCTTGCGCCATGCCTTGCATCCAATTTGGCCTGCGGGACGCCGACAAGGTCAAATAGTAGCTGTATGTTCATGTTTTTTCTGTGCTTTGCGAGATGCAAAAGTAGTAAGAATTTTCACATAATGCGAATTAATTGCTGAAAGTTACGCGCAATGGTATGCTATAAAAAAAAACGGAAAAGGTACGCGGAGAGCGTTCACAGCTGGCGGAGGTCTTCGTTGTACTCCTGAAAAATGGCCTGACCGCGGCGCAGCATGGCGCTGTCGCAGCTGTAGAGCAGCAGCTTACCCTCGGCGTTGCCGTAAGTAAAGGTGGCGGAATCGCTGACGAAGGTAAACCCGTCGTTGAAGATGTGCATGGCAAATGGCAGCTGCGCCCTGTCTAAGATGTTTTTGGAGAAGCGGTAGCGTTCGGACTTCATTCCAAGCTGGGGGAGCAGAGTGCCCGGCAGGTCGTGCTGAGCGCCAATCCGGTTGACGACGGCGGCGTTGTCCCCCAGAGCGCCGCCAATCCACAGCATGGGGATGCGGATGGTGGCCGTGTCGTAGCGGACAAAAAGAGGGTTGACTACCTTGCCGTGGTCGGCTATCAGCGCCACCAGCGTGCTGCCCCACCACGGACGCTGCCGACACTGCGCAACAAACTCTCCCAAGCAGCGGTCGGCGTAGCACACGGCGTTGCGCATTGCGTCGTCGTCGGTGCCGCTAATCACGGGCTGCATCGGCACGTGGTATGGCTCGTGGTTGCTGAGGGTGAGCAAGGCGGCAAAGAAAGGTTGGGGCATGTTGTCTATGGTGGCGAGGGTGCGGGCGTACAAAAACTCATCGTGAACGCCCCACTTGCTGCTCTGCTGCGCGCGGGGGAAGTCGCTCCGCGAGGTGTAGAGGTCAAATCCGTTCTGGAGCACGTAGCTTCTGGTGTTCACAAAGCTGATGTCGCCACCGTAGAAGAAGGCCGTGCTGTAGCCCTCTCCGGCGAAGTCTTCCGCCAGGCAGGGCAGGCGCTTCATTTTGCTGTTGATGCTGATAACCGGCATACCCGTTTGCGAAGGGTAGCCGCTGAGGGCAGCCACAAGCCCCCGCTCGGTGCGGTGTCCGCTGGCGTAGATGTGGGTGAACAGCAGCCCCTGAGCGGCCAAGCTGTCGAAGCAGGGCGTTAACCCCTGCTCTCCGCCCACGCATCCCACCAGCTGCGCGGCCATGCTCTCGAGCAGCACGATGATTACGTTAGGTCGGCTGGTCTCCACCACGCGGACAACGTCGGCCTGCGGCGGCGGGTCAAGGTAAGGCTTTGCCTCGCGGCGGGCTTCCTCCGGCGGCATGAAGCGGTAGAATTTGATTTTTTTGCGGTGGAGCAGAGAGTGCATCAAGTTCCACGGCATGTTGAGGGTTGCCTGGTTGATTATGGGGTTTTTGCTGAAAAAGACCATGCCGTGGTTCATGGGCGCTGTGTTGAAGCTGCCGCGAATGGGGATAATGCACAATCCGGCGATGAGGATAAACACAGGGCTGTACGTCCACCGAAGACGCTTGCGGGGGAAAGCGGACAGTACCACCTTTGTAAACGCCCACACCCACGCTGTTACCCACGCCGCAGCCAGCAGCAGGAGCATTGCAGTGCGCCACAGCGACAGCGAGCCAAAAATGGCCTCGCGGGGGTGCGTCAGGTAGGGCAGCGGCGAGTCGTCGAGGCGGAAGCCCCAATGCTCAAACAGCTCTGCGTCCACCACCGTCAGCATCCCTGTTAACACCAGCAGGGCAATGGTAATCGTCGCAACGGTGCGCCTTGCCGCCGTTGCCCCAAAGGGCGCTACTATGGCAATCAACACGGCCAGCAGCAGGAGCAGGTAGCCCGAAAAGGAGGCGTCAATGTGCGCGCCGTGCACTATGCAGCCAGCTACGTCGGCGAGCGAAAATTCTGCAAAATGCTGGTGGCGGAACAGCAGAAACAGCGCCCGTGCGCACCCAAAGTACAGCATCATCATCAGGGCATACCGTCCGTAGAATTTGAGGTACTGCTTCATTGCTGCGGTAGATTTTCGGTAAGGCGGTTGTCTATCATCCGGTTGTTGTACTGCTGGATAAAGCCCTTGGCTTTGGTCTCAAGCAGCGCGGCAACGTCCTGATGCTGCTCAAGGATGTTGTGCCGCATCATCCGGTCGCTTGCTAAGTCGTAAAGCCCCAGCGATTTTTCCCCGTCAAAAAGCAGCATGTAACGCCTGTAGAAAATGTGGTAAACGTCGTTGACAACGTTGATGGCAAAATGCTCCCTGCTCTGGTCGATGGCATCCTGACCGAAGGCCACAAAAGGCTTGTCGTAGTGGAGTATACCCATGATGGTGGGCAGAATGTCGGTTTGCTGCGCCAGGTTGTCCACCATACCCCGCAGGCTTCCGTCGGGGGTAAAGAATATGATGGGGATGGACATTTGGTCGGCGTCGTTCTGCGATTCGGGAAAAATGTGCTTGTTGGCGTGGTCGGCGGTAAGCACAAAGAGGGTGTTGCTGTACCACGGCTGCTGTCGGGCGGTTTCAAAAAAACGCCTCAGCGCGTAGTCCGTGTAGCTGATGCACTTGAGCATGGGGTCGGGGCCTTCGGGGAAAACATCTTGGTATCTTGCGGGCAGCTTGAAGGGGTGGTGCGACGAGAGGGTGAACACCGCGCTGCAAAACGGCTGCTGC
>JAIRSZ010000182.1 GCA_031255195.1 Prevotellaceae bacterium
ATTCACTTATTAAGCTGCCCTGCTGTCGAAGGATTGCGAGAGCTTGCTTTGGGCGTACTCTTTGGAGATGTGCAGCTGCGCTTTTGCCTTGCCTCCTTTTTTGCCGTCGCTGTTGCTGGGAAGCTCATACATGGCGTCTATCATGAGCTCCTCGCAGATGGCGCGTAGCCCGCGCGCGCCGAGCTTGTGCTCAATGGCCTTGTCAACAATGTAGTCCAGCACGTCGTCGTCAATGTCGAGCTGGATGTTGTCCAAGTCAAACAGCTTTTTGTACTGCTTCACGATAGCGTTTTGCGGCTCGGTGAGGATTTTGCGCAGGGCGTCCCTGTCGAGTGGGTCGAGGTGGGTAATCACCGGCAGCCGCCCGATGATTTCGGGGATTAGGCCAAAGTGTCGCAGGTCGGCTGGGGCAAGGAACTTGAGCAGCCTGCCCGGGGTAACCCGGCTGCGCTTTTCTGCGGCCTCAAAGCCAATCATGTTGGTGTTGATGCGGCGCGCAATAATTCTGTCTATTCCCTCGAAAGCGCCTCCGGCAATGAAGAGGATGTCCTTTGTGTTGACGGCTATCATTTTTTGGTCGGGGTGCTTGCGCCCACCCTGCGGAGGAACATTAACCACCGTGCCTTCGAGGAGCTTGAGCAGCGCCTGCTGCACTCCTTCGCCCGACACGTCGCGCGTTATGGAGGGGTTGTCGCTTTTGCGCGAAATCTTGTCAATTTCGTCGATGAAGACAATACCTTTTTCGGCGGCGGCCACGTTGTAGTTGGCCACCTGTAGCAGGCGGGTGAGGATGGTTTCCACGTCTTCGCCCACGTATCCGGCCTCCGTGAGGACGGTAGCGTCGACAATGGCAAAAGGCACTTTGAGTATGCGTGCAATGGTGCGCGCCAGGAGGGTTTTGCCGGTTCCGGTTTCGCCCACCATGATGATGTTCGACTTGTCCAGCTCCACGTCCTCCGGCAGCGGCTTGCCCAGCCGTATGCGCTTGTAGTGGTTGTACACAGCCACGGAGAGGTACTTCTTAGCCTCGTCCTGCCCGATGACGTACTTGTCGAGAAACTGCTTGATAACCTGCGGCTTAGGCAGGCTCAGCGAGCTTGCGTTGAAGGTGTCGTGCCGACCTGTCTCCGGCGGGAGGCTATCATCCCCGTTTAGCGCCATGTAGGCATGTTGAACGCACCTGTCGCAGATGGTAACGGAAGTGCCGCCCTGGATGAGATGCTTTACCTGGTGGGCGGGTCGTCCGCAAAAAGAGCAACGCTTTTCTGCCATATATCTTACTTTTTCTTAGCCATTTTTACCAAAATATTGTCGATGAGGCCGTAGTCCTTAGCTTCGGCGGCGCTCATCCAGTAGTCTCTGTCGCTATCCTTTTCGATTTGCTTCACGGGTTTGCCCGAGTGCTGCGCCATAAGGCTGTAGAGCTCGTGCTTGATTTTGATGATTTCCCTTGCGGCGATTTCGATGTCGGCGGCAGTACCCTCAGCGCCGCCCGCAGGCTGGTGTATCATAATGCGCGAGTGCGGAAGCGCCGTTCGCTTTCCGGGCGCGCCGGCGCAAAGCAGCACAGCGCCCATGGAGGCCGACATGCCGGTGCAGATAGTGCCCACGTCGGAGCTAATGAGCTGCATGGTGTCGTAGATGCCCAACCCCGCCGAAACAGAGCCTCCCGGCGTGTTGAGGTACAGGCTGATGTCCTTGCCGGAATCGTTGTTGGAGTCGAGAAAGAGCAGCTGCGCCTGTATGATGTTGGCCACGTCGTCGTCAATGGGAACGCCAAGAAATACGATGCGCTCCATCATCAGGCGCGAGAACACGTCCATGCTGGCTACGTTGAGCTGCCGCTCCTCTATGATGGTGGGGTTGATGTAGCTGCTGTAAATGCTGCTATAGCGGTGCAGGGTCATGCTGCTAACGCCGACATGTTTTACCGCGTACTTTTGAAAATCATTCATGGAAAAAATATTAAGGATTCAAAAAATGGTCAAAGCTTATGCGGGAGCGTGGAGCTTGTTGAACTGCTCGTTGCTCACCTCCTTGAGCTCAATGGTGGCGGCTTGCCGGGCGTACTCTATCACTCGCGATTCCAAAGCCTGCTCAATGATGCGCTTGCGCTCGTCGGGGTCGTTGAGCGAATTCTGCGCAAATTCGGTCAAGCGGTCTTCGTTTATGGTATTAATTCCGTAGTACATGGCAAGCCGCTGTAGCAGCGTTTTTTTTGCGATGGTCAGCAGGTCGTCTTCCGTAACTTCAATGTTTTGCTGCTGCACGATGTGCTTCGATACGAGCTGCCAGCGCAGAGTGTCGGCAAAGTGGGGATAGTCAGCCTCAATGCTCTCCTCCGTCAGCGTACCTTTTCTCTCCTCATCCTCCTCGGTGGTTTGCAGCAGCCAGCGCTTCAGGAAGGCTTCGGGGAGCTCAATGGCTGCTTTTTCTATCAGCACGCTGCGAACGTCAAGGGCAAAGCGGTGTTCGCTCTTATTTGCCAGCTCCCTGCTGAGGTCGCTTTTTATCTTGTCGGCAAACTCCTCCTCAGTGGTTACCACATCTTTGCCGTACACAGCGTCAAAAAACTCCTGATTAACTTCGGCCTGCTGCATGTTCGTAATTTCCCGAACGGTTACCGTAAAAACGGGGTTAATCTCCTCCAGCTGCGCCTTGGGAATTCTAAGGAGCGCAGCGCAGTCGGTATCGTTGACGAACATATTGCGCACGTTCACCTCTACGGAGTCGTCCACGGAAAGCCCTATCAGCGTCTGCTGCTCGGCCTCAGGAATAACCTTTAGCGAGAGCATGGCTCGCTCTACGTTAATCCCGTTCTGCCCATCCTGCGCGAGGTCTGCTATCACAAGGAAATCCTTTTCGATGCGCTCTGCGCTCACCGACTTGCCGTAGTACGCCCGGAAGTAGTCGATGCGGTGTTGCACATCCTCGTCTGTGACGGCAATGGTGTAGCAGGGGATTTGGAAGCTGCTGTCTACGGTCAGGTGCACCTCTGGAGCCAGGGCTACGTCGTAGATGAACTCAAAATCGCTCTGCGTGTCAATGTCGATGGCAGGATGATTCTTGCCGGGCAGCGGCTCGCCGAGTATGTTCAGGTTGTTGTCCCGAATGTAGCTGTTAATGCCGTCGGACATTTGCTTGAATACCTCGTTGGCCACAGCCGACTTCAGGTACATTTTTTTTATCATGCCCAGGGGCACCATACCCGGGCGAAATCCCGGCACTTGCGCTTTCCGGCGGTATGTGCGGAGCGTTGACTCAACATTGCTTTCGTAGTCGGCTTTTTCTACCTTCACGGTTAGCGTCACGTTAAGCGCATCTATATTTTCTCTTACGATATTCATTCGGTTCGATAGTTATCCGTTTTTACTTGCTTGCTTAAATGAGCTGCAAAGGTAATATTTTTTGGACAATGCTCAAAGTGAAGAGAAGGATAATGCAATTTTGAACTTTAAGTATAGCTAATTAGGAAAAGTTGCGTGTTTTGGGCTGTTGCTGCGGCGCGGGCGGCAGGGGAGGGTAATACTACAGCATCCCCTCGTCGGCGTAGCTGAAGTAGCCGCTGCCGGCTATGATGACATGGTCGGCCAGCTGGATGTTTACTAAGGAGGTAACCTCCTTAATTCTTCTCGTAATGGAGTTGTCCTCTTCGCTGGGTTTGGCAATGCCCGACGGGTGGTTGTGCGCCACGGCTACCACCGACGCCAGGTTTTCGATGCAGGGCTTCAGGAGTATGCGCATGTCCACATGCAGGCTGCCTACGCCGCCCTGCGCCACCTTTTGCGCTCCGATGATTTTGAGGTTTGCGTTGAGCATGAGTACCCATAGCTCCTCGTGCGGCAGGTCTGTCAGCTTGGGTATGAAGTAGCTGGCTATGTCGTGGCTGCACTGTAGCGATATGCGCTCCGGCGCGTCGCTCTGCTTGCGCCGCCGCCCCAGCTCCAGCGCGGCTACTATGCCTATGGCCTTGGCCGTGCCAATGCCCTTGACCTGCTGCAAATCTTTTACGCTTAGCTTGCCCAGGTTGTTGAGGTTGTTGTCGGTGAGGGCGAGCACGCGCTTGGCCACCTCCACCGCCGTTTCATTTTGCGTGCCGGTGGCAATGAGTATGGCCAGCAGCTCGGCGTCGCTCAGGGCTGCAATGCCCTTTTGCATCAGCTTTTCGCGCGGGCGGTCTTCCTCTGCCCAGCTTTTGATGGTAAGCATGGTTTGGATTCAAAAATTTCAGGTTTCAGCGGTTTCCTTTTCCCCCGTCGCCGGTGGCGCAGCAGCGGAAATAAAACATCAAAGCAGGCAAGGCAACCTTTTGAGGAAGCTGCTTTGCCTGCAAAGCTCAGTATCGGACGGCGTATGCTAACTACGCGCGGTTGTTGCTGCCAAGCACGTTTACAATTTTGTGCTTGTAGAGCTCCTTTAGCCCGTCGCGTGCCGGTCCCAGGTACTTGCGGGGGTCGAACTCAGAGGGCTTGGTGGCGAATACCTCGCGCACGGCGGCCGTCATAGCGATGCGCCCGTCGCTGTCGATGTTAATTTTGCACACCGCCGAGGTTGCCGCCCGCCGCAGCTGCTCTTCGGGGATACCCACGGCATCCTTCATAGCGCCGCCGTACTTGTTGATCACCGCTATCAGGTCTTGCGGAACGCTCGATGCGCCGTGCAGCACGATGGGGAATCCGGGGATACGCTTTTCTATTGCCTCCAGAATGTCGAAGCGCAGGGGGGGCGGGATGAGTATGCCCTGCTCGTTGCGCTTGCACTGTTCGGGCTTGAACTTGTTTGCGCCGTGCGAAGTGCCAATGGAGATGGCCAACGAGTCTACACCCGTTTTTTTCAGGAAGTCCTCCACCTCTTCGGGCTGGGTGTAGGTGTGGTGCTCGGCGGACACATCGTCCTCTACGCCAGCCAGCACGCCCAGCTCGCCCTCCACCGTAACGTCGTACTTGTGGGCGTACTCCACCACCTTTGCGGTGAGCGCCACGTTTTCCTCGTAGGGGTGGTGCGATCCGTCGATCATCACGCTCGAGAAGCCGTATTCCACGCAGCTCTTGCAGAGCTCAAACGTATCGCCGTGGTCGAGGTGGAGCACAATGGGGATGTTTAGCCCCAGCTCTTTGGCGTACTCAACAGCTCCCTGCGCCATGTAGCGCAGTAGCGTTTGGTTGGCATACTTGCGGGCGCCGCTCGACACCTGCAGTATTACCGGCGACTTTGTTTCGACGCACGCCTGAACAATGGCCTGCAGCTGCTCCATGTTGTTAAAGTTGAAGGCAGGGATGGCGTACTTGCCTTCCATCGCCTTCTTGAAGATGTCCCTTGAGTTGACAAGGCCTAAGTCTTTGTATGAAACCATATCGAAAAAAATTAATAAGTTGGAAGAATTAAAAACTCCTGCAAAGGTAGAAAAATTTTGCAACTACGGCTCACAAAATCAGCAAAAAGATTTTTATGTGCGCGAGCAAACGCCGCGTTGCCGCTGCAATTTTACGGGTTTCCCAGCCCTGCCGTCGAAAATGCTTTGCCTTACGGGAAAAATGCGTATCTTTGCCACCCCGCGCTTGTTGGGGATTTTTTTATTTGTGAGGTGATGAAGAATTTTACACAGGGCAAGATACTCCCGCAGCTCATTTCGCTGGCCTTGCCGATTATGGGCACCGGCCTGGCGCAATTGGCCTACAACTTTGCCGACATATTCTGGGTGGGGCGGCTGGACAGCAAGGCTGTTGCCGCCGTTTCCATTGCCGGCTTCATTGCGTGGATTACCTTTTCTGTTGCCTGCATTACCAAGGTAGGAGCAGAGGTGTGCATTGCGCAGGCCATTGGACAGCGAAAAATGGCGACGGCACGCCAGCTGGCGTCGCACGCCATTACCATGTCGACGCTTATATCGGTGGTGACGCTTACCTTTTTGCTCATATTCATGCGCAGCATTGTGGGGCTGTTTGGTTTGGATGCGGAAATTACCGAGCAGTGCATTGAGTACGTAAAAGTAATGGCCTACTGTATGCCCCTGTGGTTTTTTGCCCCCACGTTTTCGGGCATATACAACGCCACGGGGAATAGCCGCACGCCTTTTATAGTGAGCACCATAGCTATTGTAATCAACATTGCGCTCGACCCGTTTCTCATTTTCGGCATTGGTTTTTTTCCTGCGCTGGGCGTTCAGGGAGCGGCCATTGCCACCGCCATATCGCTGGTGATTGAGTTTCTCATCTTTATGACGCTGCTCCTGCGCCCGTCTACCACTCCCATTGCAGGTTTCCGGTTTTTCACGCCGCTCAAGCGTCGCCTTTCGCTGCGGCTGCTCAAGGTTGGCGCTCCGGCGTCGCTGCAAAGCGTGCTGTTTGCAACGTTCTCCATGGTGCTCTCCACCATTGCCGCATCGGTAGGGGGGCACGTTGGGGTGGCGGTGCAGGGGGCAGGCTCGCAGATAGAGTCGCTCTCGTGGATTACGGCCAACGGCGTTGCGACGGCGCTGGGCGCATACATCGGGCAGAACTACGGCGCACGGCATCTGGGGCGCGTGGCGAAAAGCTTTACCCTCGGCGTTGGCGTTGTGTCCGTTTACGGCGCGCTGGTGGGCGCGTGCTTCATGCTCTTTGGGCAGGAGATATTCAGGCTGTTTATTCCCAACGACAGCGTTGTGATTGAGGAGGGCGGACGTTACCTGTACGTCTTTGGCCTGTCGCAGATGTTTTTGTGCGCCGAGATTGCTGCGAGCGGCGCATTCAACGGGCTGGGCAGGAGCTACTACCCTGCCACCATTACCATTGTGTTCAACGCGCTGCGTATTCCTATGGCTATTATCCTGTCGCGCTACATGGGGCTTATGGGCGTGTGGTGGGCAATGTGCATCTCCACCGTCATCAAGGGGGTTATACTGTCGGCAACCTTCCCCGTTTTCATCCGAAAGATAAGGCAGCGGGCAGGCTAAAAAAATCAGGCTAAAGAATAGGGTGGTGGTGGGTCTCCGGTTTCTGCGGCGTTCAGATTTTTTTTCGGGCGGTGTGGCCATCCTCCTTCAGCGTTTGCACCATGCTGGCGGCGAAGCCTTTTCTTATTTCGCTGGCGTCTTCGTTGCCCGCCACCTTTTCGTACCAGAACAGCGCCGCATTTTCGTTTCTTTTCAGGATGCTGTCAATGCCAAAATAGTACGCGGCAGCCAGCGCGTACTGAGCGCCTTCGTTGCCGGCCAGCGCAGCCTTTCGGTACCAGCTTAGCGCTTTGCGTTCGCTTGGGTCTACGCCTATCCCGTACTCGTAGCACAGCCCCACGTGCCACTGCGCGTGCGCAACGCCCTGCTTGGCCGCTTTTTTGTACCAGTAGGCGGCTAACCTGAAGTTCTTGGGTACGCCTTCGCCCAGCTCGTACATGATGCCCAGCCTCGTTTGCGCTATTTCGTCGCCCTGCTCGGCCGCCTTTTTCATCCAGTAGAACGCTTGCTTGAAGTTTTCCTTCACGCCCTGACCATTGTAAAAGCACTCGCTCAGGAGAAATTGCGCTCCGGCGTGACCATCCTTGGCCGCCTGCTTGAGCAGGCGAACGGCAACCGTGTAGTCTCCCTTTTCGTAGCGCTTTGCGCCGTCGTAGAACAGCTTAGCTGCTTGAGGCTGCTCCTGCTCCTTTCTTGCAAAAATTTTGGAATTTCTTGACTGTAAGTCATTTGAAAATCGTTTTATAGTATAAAACAGCATCATTTTTTCCACGCACACAAACACAATTAAATGGTTTCCCCTCATTCAATCCCCAAAATGAGAATTTATAAAAATAAAAAAGCGTGGGACTATTAACCTACATGCTTCTGAGGTCTTAGGATACCATAGGTGCAAATAAGTAAGCCCACGCCGGTTGTGACGTGAGCGTTGAACTACTTACCCTTTGCACCCAATGAAATATCCTAAGTTTCAGAAGCAAGAATAAAAGCTAACGCTTTCTATATGAAAAAATTCGTTTTACTACATTCTAAATTTGTCGCTATTGTGAGTTGTTATTAACATGTTTTCCGCGAGTAATTTTGAGCCATGCCCTGTTGAGGACATGGCTCAATGCCAAATAGAAAAAGCTACATTTCCACCTCTCTTTTAGCCTGTGGAGACTTACCTGTTTCAGGCGCACTCTGCCGTGCCGGTTGCCAAATTCCCGCAGGGATGCAAGAAAGCAGATGGCATAGCGTGTTGCATCCCTGCGAGAATGTATGTTATGTGGATAAAAGTGTGGACAAAGATAATGTTTTTTCTTAAAGGTCTATTCATTCCGGCCTGTTGCCGCTACAACAGATTGTATATTCTACATTGTTTAACAAAGATCAGTCGACGCGTAGCTTCGCGCCATTTGACCGTTTTATAATGCTAAGCTGCGCTACCAACGCTACTTGCAGGGTACGCCACAGCACATTGTTATGCGTGGCTTTCGGCTATGGATATACCATAAAAAGAATTAGTCAAGAAATACGCACTGTTCCGCCTGCGGTGATTTGCAGGCATCGCTCCTGCGGGGTGGGTAGCTGTGCGCATGGCTGGAGATTTTTTGCTGCGTTGACGGCAGCCTGCTGTTCGTGAATTGCTCTTCAAACCCTACTGATTCACGCCTCCATTCAAGGCTATTTCAGAAAAAAATTATCCGCAACAATTATACAAATAGCTGATAGCAAGATGTTTGTAGAATAGCCCATGAGAAGTTCAGCAATATTTTTTGCCGGTATAAAAATTTTTATCTACCTTTGTGGGCTTTTTAAACAATTTATATCATAAATAATTTCATGTACTTAACAGCAGAAAAAAAGCAGGAAATTTTCGCACAGTACGGGAAGTCTAATACGGACACAGGCTCGTCAGAAGGCCAGATTGCCCTATTTTCCTACCGTATCAACCACCTTACCAACCACCTGAAATCCCATAAAAAGGATTTTGGTACGGAGCGTGCGCTCTTAGGTTTGGTAGGCAAGCGGCGCAGGCTGCTTGATTACCTAAAAAAGGTTGATATAGAAAGATATAGAGCAATTATTAAGGCGCTCGACTTACGAAAGTAAACAGGGGAAAGGCAATTGTAGCAATTGCCTTTCTTTCTTTGCTAAGTAAAATGAGTAGCTGTAGTCGCGATTGTGCTGCTGCTAATGCTGTTGAGCACGCGAAACTTTTTAGAATTAAAAAAACTATGGACTTTAACCAATACCTCCGCCTCATTCCTGATTACCCAAAACAGGGGATTGTTTTTCAGGATATTACCACACTTTTGGGCAATAGCGAAGTGTTTCACGCTGCCGTGCAGCGCGTGGCCGACCACTACCGCGACAAGGGCATTACCAAGGTGGTGGGCATCGAATCGCGCGGATTTATTCTGGGCGCGGCCGTTGCATACGAGCTGGGCGTGGGGTTAGTGCCTATGCGCAAGAAGGGCAAGCTGCCGTGGAAAACCTACTCGCTGGAGTACTCGCTGGAGTACGGTACAGACACCATCGAAATTCACCAGGACGCACTGAGCGCTACAGACAGGGCGCTCATTACCGACGACATTATAGCCACAGGCGGCACTGCCTACGCCTCGCTGGAGCTGGTGCGCAAGTTCAACATCCCCGCAGATAACATTTTTATCTGCTTCCTGCTCGACATCCACGACGTGCCGGGAAAGGAAAAGGAATTGCTCAAAAAACATGGATATTTTTCGCTGATATGATTAAATAATAAACCCGCTCTCGTGAAAAAGCTGAAGCGAGGGCACAAATGAACAAACTAAATGCTGTACAATGCAATAAAAAAAACAATTGAGCTGGGCGATGGCCGCACCATCGAAGTGGAAACAGGCAAGCTGGCCAAGCAAGCCGACGGCGCTGTGGTGGTAAAAATGGGCAACACCATGCTGCTCGCCGCCGTAACCTGCGCCCCCGAAGCCAAAGAGGATACCGATTTTATGCCCCTTTCGGTAGAATACAAAGAAAAATACGCCGCCGCAGGACGCTATCCGGGCGGATTTCTTAAGCGCGAAGCACGCCCCAATGACCACGAAATCTTGACTTCGCGTCTCATTGACCGTGCGTTGCGTCCGCTTTTCCCCGACGACTTTCACGCTGAGGTTTTTGTTACCGTTAACCTCATCTCTGCCGACAACGAAATTATCCCCGATGCGCTGGCAGGCCTTGCGGCGTCGGCTGCGCTGGCAGTTTCCGATATTCCGTTCAACGGGCCTATCTCTGAGGTGCGCGTTGCGCGGATAGACGGCGGCTGGAAAATTAATCCAACCTTCTTGGAGCTGGAAAAAGCCGACATAGACATCATGGTGGGCGCTACCGAAGAAAATATTCTGATGGTGGAGGGCGAAATGAAGGAGGTGTCGGAGGCCGAAATGCTCGAGGCCATCAAGGTTGCCCACACCGAAATCAAAAAGCACTGCCGTATGCAAAAGGAGCTCGAGGCGGAGGTGGGAAAGCAAACCAAGCGCACCTACTGCCACGAGGACAACGACGAAGAGCTGCGCAAGCAGGTGTACGACGCCTGCTACGCCAAAGCCTACGAGGTGGCAAAAAAGATGACTTCAAAGCAGGAGCGTACCACCCTGTTTGCTCAGGTAGAGGAGGAATTTATTGCAACCCTGCCCGACGACGAAGAGAAGGAGCGCAAGGCTAAGCTGGTGAAGCGCTACTACCACGACGACGTGCTCAAAAAGGCCATGCGCAACATGGTTTTAGACGAGGGTATTCGCCTCGACGGGCGCAAGACCAACGAAATCCGCCCCATCTGGAGCGAGGTGGACTACCTGCCCGCCGCCCACGGCTCGGCCATCTTTACGCGCGGCGAAACGCAGTCGCTCACTACCGTGACACTCGGCACTAAGCTCGACCAGAAGGAGGTGGACGAGGTGCTCATTCAGGGCAGCGAGCAGTTTGTGCTGCACTACAACTTCCCCCCGTTCTCCACCGGCGAGGCAAAGCCTGTCCGCAGCACAAGCCGCCGCGAGATTGGGCACGGCAACCTTGCGCACCGCGCGCTCAAAAGGCAGGTCCCGCTTGGCGAGGAAAACCCATACGCCGTGCGCGTTGTGTCGGACATTTTGGAGTCGAACGGCTCATCATCAATGGCCACCGTGTGCGCCGGAACGCTCGCCCTCATGGATGCGGGTATTCAGCTCAAGAAGCCGGTGTCGGGCATTGCCATGGGGCTGATTAGCGAGAGCAACGCAACCAAGTTTGCCATCCTCTCCGACATCCTCGGCGACGAAGACCACCTTGGCGACATGGACTTTAAGGTGACGGGAACTAAAGACGGTATCACCGCCACGCAAATGGACATCAAGGTGGACGGGCTGCCCTACGAGGTGCTGGAGCAGGCGCTGGAGCAGGCGCGCCAGGGTCGCCTGCACATCCTGAACGAGATGATGAAAACGCTGAGCACACCGCGACCGGAGCTCAAACCTCACGTGCCGCGCATTGAGCAGATAGTTATCGACAAGGACTTTATCGGAGCGGTAATTGGGCCGGGCGGAAAGATTATTCAGGAAATACAGAAGCTCACCAACTCCACCATCACCATCACCGAGGTTGGCGATAAGGGATTTGTGGACGTATTTGCCTCCAACAGAGAGGACATTCACGCGGCAATAGCCCGCATCAAGGCAATTGTGGCAGTGCCGGAGATTGGCACGGTGTACAATGGCAAGATTGTGTCAATCCTGGAGTTTGGTGCATTTGTGGAGATACTGCCGGGCAAGGACGGGCTGCTGCACATCTCGGAGATAGCCTACGAGCGGGTCAACAAGGTGGAGGATTTCTACAAGGAAGGCGACGAGATTGAGGTGAAGCTCATAGAAATTGAGAAGAACGGCAAGCTGCGCCTCTCGCGCCGCGCCCTGCTTCCCCAGCCCGAAGGGTGGGTTGAGCCTGAGCGCGCGCCGCGCCCGGAACGCAGAGACGGCGACCGCCGAGGCAGTCGTGGCGGCGGCGACCGTCGCGATGGCCGCAGAGGTGGCGGTGGCGGCGATAGAAGAAGGTAGGTATTAAGTACTCTTCAGGTAAGAATTAAGAGTTGAAATTTAGAGAGAATCATCTTTTTAATTTTCAACTCTTAGTTTTTTTTACCCTTGACATAACCTCAACAGGCTAATTTACAAACGCTAATCTCGCAAAAAATGAATAAAAATTACTCTTACCAACAACAACCATAAGCTTACTCTTGCCGACTCCACGCTCTTTGGGAGACAACGCTGCACCGGAAAAACCAAATGCTATGCGGAAAAAAGTTGAGAGAGTTTTGTCGCCAAGCCCCAACCCTCCAATAATAGCGAGGCAAAACAATATTCGGAGAGCGTGCAGTACGGAAATCTGTAGGAAAAATTTACACATGGAATAGTGGTATACCGCCCGACGATTGTCTTAATCATAGAGGCAGTAAATTTTTAAAACGAAAAGGCTCGAAAAGTATGAACAAGCTTAGAAAATATTTGCTTGCCGTCGCGCTGGCGACAGCCGCCACGGGCGCGTGGGCGCAGCTGACCCAAGTGGTTCGCGGCAGGATTGTCGACAAAAATACCCTGCTACCCATTGCAGGCGTGATGGTTACGGTTAATGTGGGCGACAAACTCCTGCACGCTTCCTCTAACGAGAAGGGGGAGTTTTGCGTGGAAAAAGTGCCCGTTGGCCGGTACAGCCTGACCGCCGCCATGATGGGGCTATCGCCGTTTGTGGCGAGCAACATACTCGTCAACTCCGGCAAGGAGGCTTACGTGGAGATAACTATGGAGGAGCTTGTGACCCAGCTGGACGATATTGTGGTACACCCGAAGTGGACAAAGACCAGCCTCTCAACAAAATGGCAACAGTAAGCGCCCGCATGTTGAGCAGCGAAGAGGCCAACCGCTACGCAGGCTCGTGGAGCGACCCCGCCCGGCTGCCTTTTTTGGGGCGGCATGGATTGCTCTTTTGCGCAGCTTACCCTGCGTGATTTACAGCCGAAAACTTTCACTCTTAGCTATTAACTCTTAGCGCTTTCTCATTTATTCATAATTTGTCGTAATTCGCAATCCATAGTTCTCAATTTATTTTGTACTTTCGCAGCCAGACATTTTTTGAAATTCTTCAAATCATGTTTAAATCATATAGTTATAATTTTTAAACTTTTCTTTACTTCTTATGGATTACTTATTCTGGATTGTTCCCGCAGCCTCTTTGCTGGCGTTAGGGTTCGCCTGTTACTTCTTCAGGCAGATGATGAAAGAAGACGAGGGTACTACCCTCATGAAAGAAATTGCCCTGCACGTGCGCAAGGGCGCTATGGCCTACCTCAAGCAGCAGTACAAGGTGGTGGGTATTGTATTTATCGTGCTGGTGGCGTTTTTTTCCGTGCTGGCGTATGGCTTTGGCGTGCAAAACGGCTGGGTGCCTTTTGCGTTCCTCACAGGCGGGCTTTTCTCCGGCTTGGCAGGCTTCATTGGCATGAGAACTGCCACCTACGCCTCGGCACGCACGGCCAACGCTGCCCGCCGCTCGCTCAACGCAGGGCTGCGCGTGGCCTTCCGTTCGGGAGCGGTGATGGGGCTAACTGTGGTCGGGCTGGGGCTGCTCGACATATCGCTATGGTTTTTGGTGCTCAACGCAGCTTATGACGTTAGCGAGGCGCAAAATGTAGTCATCATCACCACCACCATGCTAACCTTTGGCATGGGCGCTTCCACGCAGGCGCTGTTTGCCCGCGTGGGCGGCGGTATCTACACCAAGGCGGCCGACGTGGGCGCTGACCTCGTGGGGAAGGTCGAGGCCGGCATACCGGAGGACGACCCGCGAAACCCCGCCACCATTGCCGACAACGTGGGCGACAACGTGGGCGATGTTGCCGGAATGGGCGCAGACCTCTACGAGAGCTACTGCGGCTCTATCCTTGCCACCGCTGCGCTGGGCGCTTCGGCGTTTTACCTCATGCCAGAGCTGCAGCTCAAGGCTGTCTTTGCGCCCATGATTATTGCGGCGGTGGGCATCGTGCTTTCCATTCTGGGGATATTCTTAGTGAAGACTAAGGAGGGCGCGTCCATGAAAAATCTGCTCAGCGCGCTCGGAAAGGGCGTAAACGTAAGCTCGCTGCTCATTGCCGCGGCAGCCTTCGCCACCCTTTACATTCTGGAGATACCCAACTGGGTGGGGCTTTCGTGCTCGGTTGTCAGCGGGTTGCTGGCAGGCATCATCATTGGTCAGGCCACCGAGTACTACACCTCGCACTCCTACAAGCCTACGCAGCGCGTGGCGCGTAGCGGACAGACAGGCCCCGCCACCGTCATCATCTCAGGGCTGGGGTTGGGTATGCTCTCAACCGCCATCCCCGTGCTGACCATCGGCTTGGCCATCGTCATGGCGTTCCTGTGCGCTATCAACTTTGACGTGGCCAACATGCTTACGGCGCAAAACCTCAGCTTGGGGCTATACGGCATTGGCATTGCCGCCGTGGGAATGCTCTCAACGCTGGGCATTACGCTTGCCACCGACGCTTACGGTCCTATTGCCGACAACGCTGGCGGCAACGCCGAAATGAGTAAGCTCGGCAAGGAGGTGCGCCAGCGCACCGATGCGCTCGACGCGCTCGGCAACACCACTGCCGCCACAGGAAAAGGCTTTGCCATTGGCTCGGCCGCGCTCACGGCGCTAGCGCTGCTTGCCTCTTACTTAGAGGAGGTGAAGATAGGCTTGCAGCACATCGGGCAGACCGTTATCACCTTTGCCAACGGCGAATCCGTTAAGGTTGCCGAAGCCTCCATCTTAGACTTCATGAACTACTACCAGGTGACGCTGATGAATCCCAAGGTGCTGATTGGCGTATTTATTGGCTCAATGATGACGTTCATGTTCTGCGGGCTGACGATGAATGCCGTGGGGCGTGCCGCGCAAAGCATGGTGGAGGAGGTGCGTCGGCAGTTCCGCGAAATTAAGGGTATACTTACCGGCGAAGGAACACCGGACTACGCCCGCTGCGTGGCCATCTCCACCAAAGGGGCGCAGCGCGAAATGCTGCTGCCATCCATTCTGGCTATACTTACCCCCATCGCTACGGGGATTATCTTTGGCGTGGCTGGCGTAATGGGGCTGCTGGTAGGCGGACTTGGCGCAGGGTTTGTGCTGGCCATTTTCATGGCAAATGCGGGCGGTGCATGGGACAACGCGAAAAAGTACGTCGAGGAGGGTAACTTTGGCGGAAAAGGCTCGGATACCCACAAGGCTACCGTAACCGGCGACACGGTGGGCGACCCCTTCAAGGATACGTCAGGGCCTTCGCTCAACATTCTGATTAAGCTCATGAGCATGGTTGCCATCGTTATGGCGGGGCTTACCGTTGCATGGAGTCTGCTGTAGAAAAATGGCGTACCTCTACTTCCTCCGTTATTCCCCGCTGGGGGGAATAGCGGAGAAGTAGGGTGAATGTCCTGCGGACAATGCGTAAAACAAGGAAGTTCATAGCGTAAATTAAATATCCTGAGCATTTTACAAGATAGTATTAATAAATTTAGTTTTTTATTCTTACTAAAAGCATGAAGTAGCTATGAAAAAAATTGCCTTTTTATTCGTTTTAGCGGTAGCGCCTGCCGGACAAGTTGCCATGTCCCAAAATACAGACCATGTAGAAGGCGGACATTTTTTAAAGAGGGTAGAGTACAACGTGGTCATGCGGGGGGTGACAGAAGCCGACAACTGCTACAATCTTGACGGCAAATCAATAATCGACAGGATACTTTTTGGCAGCATTAATTCTCCCGTAGAATTTGTGTTTGAAGGTTCATCCGAAGGTGACGACGAGGTGACGGCATTTCGTATTGTCAGGGATTTACAGACGAATTTGTATCGGTTGGAAGTTATGCGGATGCCCGATACGGAGAAGGTGTATAGCGTGGTAGGACAATTATCGGCAGCGGTAAGTGGACTTGTCATTCCTCCGGTGCAAGCCTTGTCGTTGAAAGAAAAAGCGCTGATTACTGAGCACAACAGAGTTCACCGTGCCAAGTTTGAAGATGTGCTGTATAAACCTTATCACCCTGATAGCAAAACGGTTAAGATTAGTGATGAATTTGCAGAAAAGTTGCATAGCGTTGTTTCAAAGGCAATTGGCAGCTTCAAGGCCAGAGGAATTCCGCCAATAATGGGTGACGGCTATCGCTTTACCTTTCGCTGCGTTGTAGAAGATGAGGTATGGACGTTGACCGTCCACGAGCCAAGAGGACGCACGGGAGAGCTGGCAAGCTTACTCAAACAGCTGGCGCGGGACGCGGAAGCGGGCAGCTTGGACGAGCAAAAATACGCTGCATTGCTGAAGAATTTTTAGCCTTTGGCATTGTAGATTGTTTTTACTAATATTTGTAAAGGGTAATTATGTATCGCAAATGGTTATTGTCGGCGTGTTTGTTCATAACAGCCGTCGGCGTATTTTCGCAGGAGAAAATGCAAGAAAAGCATGATTTCGTATATAAAACGGTTGCCGGACATAACATTATGGCCACAGCTTATTTACCCGAGTCGAACGGAAAACTTCCGGTTTTGATTTATTTTCACGGAGGCGGATTCATGTTCGGAAACAGGGTGCAGGGATTGGAAGAAACGTTGAAGGAAAAGTTATTGGCAGCCGGAATAGCCGTTGTATCGGCAGATTACCGCTTGGCGCCGGAAACCAAATTGGAAGAAATACTCAGGGATGCAAGCGATGCAGTCCGGTGGGTAAAAACCTATGGGAACAGGAAATTTAACATTGACACAAACAGAATTGCCGTAGCGGGCGGCTCGGCAGGCGGTTACCTGGCACTTTCAACCGGCTTAGATCCGCAGTTTACGCCCAATGCCATTGTTGTCGTTTCGTCGCCCACAGAATTTTCAACGACGGGTATTCAAACAGGTAATCTGAGGCTGTTGCAGCATATCAAAAAAGATTCCGTCGTTTCACATGGCGATTATGGAAGCCGTATGGATTTGTGGCGCTATCTCGGAAAAAACGGATTGGCGTTGTACGAAATCTTTGGCTTCGATCCCGTCAAGGAGCCTCGAAAGTTGGAACGCTACCTCTTAACCCACCGTATAAAATCGGGGTATCCTCCCACGCTGATTGTCCACGCAAAGAACGATCACCTGGTTAAATTTGACGAGGCGAAGGCATTTTATTCATTCCTGCAGGAGAAAGAAATCCCGTCGAAACTGTATGCAGTTGAAAACGGCCACAGCTCCGATCTAATCAACCGGTATCCCGATGCGGTAGATGCAATTATTGCTTTTTTAACCAGCCTGTAATTAACCTCTTTTCCCTAAAGGCAAGACTTTTATTTATATTGCCTGTTGCCTGACAGTACCGTCGCTTTTGAAAAAAACTGTCGCAAACACGTACCACTGCCTGAAAAGTCAGTACCGTTTTGTCAAGTCCTGCCTTTCATGCAGTGAGACTGTCAGATGATTTCCACAGGTCGTTGACCTGCGGTGACGAAAATTGCGTCTTTTCGGGACAATCGGAAGCAGGATATGTTCGGGATACTGTTTCTGATGTTCATACTCTTTTGAATTTTGGTGGTGAATAGCAGCAAAGTTGTGAAGAATTACTGTCAGATTATCATGCAGTTAAATTGATGGCTGGGGTTGGCTTTCAATCGGAGGCGGATTATTCTCAGCTTGGCAATTTCAGCTATTATTCATAACTTTGTCCCATGAATATCAAGGATACCGGACATATTACGCCCATTGACGACGAGCAGCCAAGCAGCTATGCTGACAGGTTGGGTGCAGGTTATGCAGTCTCCGTATCCCAAGGCTTTAAAAAGGACAATGGGCAATTTTTTACTCCGAAAAAGATAGCCGATTTTATGGGAAGTTTGGCTTCTACCGGTAAAAAGCAAATTGATATTTTAGATCCGGGTTGTGGTACTGCAATATTAACCTGTTCATTGATAGAAAGTATTGTTAAACGGCATCCCCAAATAGAGGATATTCACTTGGTAGCCTACGAAACGGACTGCAATCTAATCTCATTATCAGAGAAATCATTATCCTATCTAAAAGATTGGCTATCAAAAAAAGGAATATATTTTCAATATATTATCCATATTCAAGATTTCATTCTGGATAATTACGGCTGCCTGAACCGGTCAAGCTGTTTTTCTTTTGAATCGAAGCAAAACTTTGACTTCATTATATCCAATCCTCCCTATTTCAAGCTATCAAAAGAGGATGACAGAGTAAAAGCGGCTAAGGTTGTTATTAACGGACAACCCAATATCTATTCATTATTTCTTGCCTTAGCTTCCCGCATGTTGAAAGATGACGGTGAGATGATTTTTATTGTTCCCCGCAGCTTTACTTCGGGAAGATATTTTAACCTATTCCGCAATTACTTTTTTCAGTATGTCCGAATGAACTTTATTCATCTGTTTGATTCACGGAAAGATACTTTTGCAAAAGATCATGTTTTACAGGAAACATTGATTCTCAGGGCAATAAAAAAACGCAGTTCCGACCCCAAAATAATCGTGTCAACTTGTGACGGGCTGCATGATATAGAACAATCGAAAGAAAAAAAATATTTGCAAAAAGATTTGATAGATTATCAGTCGAAAGAAAAAATCATCCACTTGCCGACAAGCAATAAAGACGAACTGATTATTGACCTGTTCAAAGCTTGGAGCGGCAGCTTAAACAGGTATGATATACAGATTTCCACAGGGCCGGTGGTTGCATTCAGGACACAGGAATACATTCGGGAAATATACGAAAATGGGAGTGTTTTTTTAGCGCCGTTGTATTGGTTGCACAATGTAGCAAAAATGGAAGTTATTTATCCGTTGTCCAAAGCAGGAAAAGGTCAATATATTCAGATATGCGACCGTACCAGAGCATATCTTATTCCAAACCGCAATTACGTTTTTTTACGCAGATTCAGCTCCAAAGATGATAAAAGCCGGTTAGTTGCCGCACCCTATTTTTCAACTCCCAATAATCCGTATTGTATTGGTGTTGAAAACAAGTTGAATTACATCTATCGCCCGAAAGGTCATTTGGAGAGGACGGAAGTGATGGGGGTTGCCGCCCTCTTAAACAGCAATCTTTTCGACGCCTATTTTCGCACATTTAATGGAAATGTCAATGTGAGTGCAACCGAATTAAGAGCCATGCCTATGCCGCCGCTGGAAATAATAAAAAAAATAGGCAAAGAGCTGATTCAACTCAATAATTTTTCTTTGGAAAATATAAACAAAGTGGTAAATGATTTTTTTGAACTTGAGGAAATTACCGTATAAATGAGTAAAATAGAAGACGCGCAGGAAATATTGAAAGCATTGGGATTGCCGACAGCACAACAAAATGAAATGTCGGCTTTAACGCTGCTTGCATTGTGCGGTATAAAGGAAACCGACAATTGGGCAGATGCGAGCCGTCAAAGCTTAGGTGTAACAAAAGGTATAATGACTTTTGTAGCAGATACTTATAACAAAAACTATGCGCCCAATACGCGAGAAACTTTCAGGCGGCAAGTGTTGCATCAGCTTGTTCAGGGAAGGATTGTGGATTATAATCCGGACGAACCTGATTTACCGGTAAACAGCCCTAAAGCGCATTACGCTGTTTCAGCGGCAGCTTTATCTGTAATACGGAAATATGGAATCGCTGAATGGGAAGGTGCGGTAGCCGATTTCAAGAAAAAAGTTGTAATATTGACCGAAGCCTACGAAAAGGAACGTTCCATGACTTTGATTCCGGTAACGCTTGAAGGAGAAGAAATCAAACTTTCAGCCGGAAAACATAATGAAGTACAGGCGGCAGTTATTGAACAATTTGCACCCCGCTTTGCAAGCGGAGCAAAAGTGCTGTATTTGGGAGACGCTGCCAATAAAGACCTTTATGTTGATAAGGAAAGACTTGCAAAAATCGGTATTCCAATTACAGAACACAGTAAGCTACCGGATATTGTTATCTATGATGAACCAAAAGAATGGCTGTTTTTAATAGAAGCAGTTACATCGCATGGACCTGTGTCACCGAAGCGTATTCTTGAGCTGGAAGATTTTTTGAGAGATTCAAAAGTCGGGAAAATCTATGTAACAGCCTTTCCTGATAAAGCTGAATTTCGAAAGCATGTTGCCGATATAGCATGGGAAACAGAGGTGTGGATAGCCGATAATCCCGACCACATGATTCATTTTAATGGAGATAAATTTATAGGGCCAAGATAGCTCCAAGTTCACACAAAAAAAATTTTTTTTTGAGATGCAATAACAAAGTCAGGAGGGAGGAGTTGAGCAGGGGCGCGCCCCTGCCCAACTCCTCCCTCCAACTACAAAACTCTTATCCGCTACCTTAGCGGGAGCAAATCCACCGATTTGTAGAATATTTCGGCGCCTTCCAGCTGAAGGAGTATCTTTCCTTCGGTAACCGAAAGGTTGTAAGCTTCGTTTACCTTTTTTCCGTTTACGTAGTGCTCGGAGGCGTTGCCTGTGCAGATAATTTCGATGGTGTTCCACTCCGGCGCGGGTTTTTCAAAGTTAGCGGTGCGCACCACCCTGTAGGGCTGACCTTCGGGGCGGATGTTGGGCGATTCGAGCGATGTTTCCCCCACTAAGTAGTAGTCGCCGCAATCGTTCTCCTGCACCTGGCACTCAATGGACAAAGGCCAAACGTTGTCCGGCGCTGAGTCGGGAAAGTGGTAGAGTATGCCACTGTCGCGCGGTTGGTTTGTGCGGGGGGCATACTTTTTTTCGCCCCACCGGAACACTACGCGCAGGTAGTAGTCCTTGAACGAGTCGGTGGTACAGAGATAGCCCATGCTTTCACCGGCAAAGTGCAGCACGCCGTCCTCTACCGTGAAGGCATTTTCCACATCGTTGTTTTGCCCCCAAGTCTGGGTGTAGGTGTACCAGCCGTCCAAATCTGTCCCGTTGAAGAGCGGTTGAAGCTGAGACGTTTTGTCGTTTACCTTTGTAAACGAGGCTTTATCCTTGTGCGCTGCCACGATTTCCGGCAGGCTTTGCGCGCTTCCGCACGAGGTGAGCGCAATGCCCGAAAGCATTGCCGCAATGAGAGTATACGTTTTTCTCATGTTCTTTTGTTCTTTTTTTGTTTTAAAATTATGTTCACCAATGAGTTGATAAATTTCATGTGGGCTACTTGCCGCTACTTTACCAGCGGGCAGCTCAGCAGGTAGTCTAAGCTTCGCTTAACGCTTTCGGCGGGTGGGCAGGAGTACTGCTCCACCTCCACAATCAGGTGCTTTGTACCCGCCTTGTCGAGATTTTTGAAGATAGCGTCAAAGCCCACCATGCCGCTTTCCCCCAGCTCCCTGTGATCTTTGATGTGGAGCAGGGTAAAACGTCCCGGATACTTTTGGAAGTAGTCCACCGGGCTTTGCCGCCCCATCACCGTCCAGTACACGTCCATTTGGAAGAAAACCAGCTCGGGGTTGGTGTGCTCCAGCATGTAGTCGTACATCACCACGTCCTCTACCCTGTCAAACTCGTGCGCGTGGTTGTGGTAGCCGAACGACAGTCCTTTTTCTCTGCACTTTTGCCCGACGGCGTTGTAGTAGTCGCAGTAGGTTTGCAGGTCGGCAAGGCTTTTGGGAACGTCCATCCACGGGGCAACAATGTACTGCATACCGGCAGCGTGGTGCGCCGCAATTGTTTCGTCCCACCACGCCAGCGATTCGGAGAAATCTTTTTCGCTCAGCTCCTTTTCCGACAGGGTTTTCGTGGTGTGCGACGATAGCGCTACCATTCCTTCGGCTTCCACGGCGGCTTTAAACTCCTCCGGCGTTTTGCCGTAGAACTTCCCGCTGCCGTAGCTGGCAGCCTCTACAGCGGCGTAGCCCGCTTCTTTTGTTGCTTTGATGGCGGCGTCAAAATCGTTTTTGAAGTCATCGCGCAGCGAGTAGAGTTGCAGGGCGATGTTTTTCTTTGTCGAGGGCTGGCTGCCCGTTTTTGCTGTACATGCAAGCATGAATGGCAGCGCAGCAATAGAAAGTAAAAATAGCTTTTTCATTTTGATTGATTTTTTACAGATTTTTTTGTTTTGTTTTTGTCCGCAGGTTGCGCTGAATTTCGCAGGCTCAACCCTGCGCAAGACAGAACAAGTTGACGGACAGCTTTTTCGTTAAGATTTTCCGGCAGCGTCGCGCTTGTCAACAATCTGCCACAGCGGTAGCCCGTATCCCTGCTTCATGGTTCTGCGGCGGGCAAGGATTTCGTCCATTTCCTCTGGTTTCCCGATGCAGGGCGCGCCGTTTTTGACGGCGTCGTTAAACATTTTCCAGGCCATATCGGAGGCAATCACGCTGTCCTCTACGGTAGGGTAGCCCAAATTTTTTCCGGCCATCACCGATTTAGCGAATACATCCACCAGAATGTCAATTTTTTTGTCGTTAAAGTTGTCTGTTTTTGTAACGGTGTTGTTCACGCCGTGCAGCTCCACCGTGGCAGTTTTGAAGTCGTAGGTCAGGCGGGCTATTCCCTTTGTGCCGATTACGTCCACGTAGCAGCAGTGCGTCTGCACCTGCGCCATGTGCCCGTAGACAAATCCCTGCGTAATGTCGAAAACTACGCCGTTTTTGAACGTGCCGTGCGCCTGCACCCACCACGGGTCAACGTAGCTCCACATCCGCACGCCCTGCGCGTGGCAGGTAGCGTAATCGCTGTTGGCGTACCATCGGGCAACATCCACGTAGTGCATACCGCAGTCGTGAAAGCAGGGGCCTTCCGGCCCGTGCCCTTCCTGCGGCATGTGCCCGGGCGTCATGTGGGCAATCCGCACAATGGCCAGCTCGCCAATTTCTCCCGACCGTATAAAGTCAACTATCATCTTATGATACCAGGCATTGCGGTTGAACATGTTCACGGCCACCATCCGGTCTGATTTTGCCACAGCAGCAGCTATATCCCACTCCGTTTTGACGTCGCCGGCTACCGGTTTTTCCGCCAGCACATGCTTGCCTGCCTTTAGCGCCTTGTACAGGTGGGCAGGCCTCGAATCGGCCAGCGTAAACAGCCCGACAACGTCCAGCGTTGAGTCGGCAAACAGCACGTTTTCGTCGCCTGTAACGGTAGCGCCGGTTGCCATAGCCACAGCCGCGCTTTGGGCTTCCGCGCTAACGTCGCAGATGTAGGCCAGCTCCCACAGCGGGCTTTTCAGCAGCTCCTTGCCGTAGAGCTGCCCCATCCGCCCAAATCCTATAATTCCTATCCTAAGTTTTTTCTTTACTTCTTCTGCCATGCTGTGTTGAGTTAAAAAAAAGATCAAGGCGCAAGGTGGCTGTTGACCTCCTTACGCCTTGATGCCGTAAGCGTTAGTCCAATAATTTTATGCGAATGTTGCGAAACCAGATGTCGTTTCCGTGGTCTTGCAGCCCAAAGAAACCTTCGCGGTTTTCGCCGCCGCACTTGTTGAGCAGCTCAAAGGCCAAAGGCCAGCCCTTTTCGCTAAACTTGCTGGCTTGCAACATTTCTGTCCACTTGGGCGTCCACAGGTGATATTCCAGCACGTTCTCGCCGTTTTGCCCGTGCACCACCGTACCCTGGTAAACCATGATTTTTGCCAAATTCCACTCACCGGCAGGTTTTGCGTTTTGCGGAACGGCCGGAATCATGTCGTACAGCGATGCCGCCTGCCGGTTGTTGTCCTTGCCCAGCTTTGCGTCGGGGTGGTTTTCGTTGTCCAGCAGCTGAAATTCGGGCGATGAGATATAGATGGGCTCAAGGACAGCCTTGCCGTCCTTGTCTTTTGTCTCCACCTCCTGCGCCAAGTAAAGGATGCCGGAGTTTCCGCCTTTGGAGATTTTCCACTCGAGCAGCAGCTCAAAGTTTTTGAACTTGTGGTTGAAGATGAGGTCGCCGCCGTCGGTTTCCTGCGCTTCGCCGCCGCCAGAGCCGTTGAACTTGATGCAGCTGTCTTCTATCACCCACTTGCCCGGCACGTTGTCCTTTCCGTAGCCGCGCCAGCCGTTGAAGGTTTGCCCGTCGAAGAGCACGATGTAGCCTTCTTCGTCTACGGGAAATGTTGAAAGGTCAGCTGCCGGCTTGTCCAAAACGGTGTAGGCCGGCGTTTTTGCGCTGCCTCCGCAGGAGGCAAGCGCGATGGCTGCGGCAATGCAGCCCACGGATAAAGTTGTTCTTTTCATTTTACTTGTGTTTTTAAGTTTGCGATTTAATGTTACGTTGTTTAAATATTAAGGTTCAACTAATTTGGCATATCCGGCAGCGACCAGCCTTTGCGGTAGGTGTGCTTTATCATTTCGTTGGCAAAACTTACGGCGTTCTGCGGCTCAGTTTCGGTTGGATTCCATGTTGGATGCCCGTCTTTTATGCTGAATCCGTCGCTAATTTTCATTTTTATCGTTTCTTCGGGGGCGATATTGGTAAACCGCATATTTTTGCCGTCCCAATGCAGCTCCTTGTTCAAGGCTTGCAGCCGCACGGCCAGCACGCCCATCACCACCATTTCGTTGAACGGCCCTGCCTCCGAAAAATCGGATGCCGGTTTCACGCGGTTGTCGGCGCTTTCCTTGCAGGCGCGCACCCAATCCATTTCGTGGCTTTCCGTTACGCGGCGGCAAACTTTCGGCGCGCTCGGCTTTCGTCCTGATAGCAACCACGGGTTTGCGCCGTAGCAGTTGCAAATCAACGTGTCTTTTGTCCCGTGGAAGATAGCCAGCCCACCTTCGTCTCCCATCAGCCGCTTGCCTTCGGGGAATCCAACAGGACGGTTAGGCATCATGCCGCCGTCGTACCAATGTATCACCACTTCGGGCATGGCTACCTTTGGCCGGTTGTCGCGGGCGGGGAACGTCAGCTTGACGTGCTGCGCCTGCGGAGCGCAATCCTTCAGCAGCTGGGTAGAGGAGGCTTCGGCTTTGATGGGGTAGCCCAGATTTAGCGCCTTGAACACCGGATGCAGGATGTGGCAGGCCATGTCGCCCAGCGCACCTGTTCCGTAAAGCCACCATCCGCGCCAATTCCACGGGTGGTAGATGGCGTTGTACGGGCGCACTTCGGCTGGCCCCGAGAACAAATCCCAATTCAAGGTGGAAGGAATTTTGTCTACCTTAGTGGGCGTTTCCAACCCCTGAGGCCAGATGGGGCGGTCGGTTGCGGCTTCCACCTTTACGACTTCGCCTATTTCGCCGTTCCAAATCCACTCGCAGGCCAGGTTAACGCCTTCTCCTGACGCCCCCTGGTTGCCCATTTGGGTTGCCACGTTGTACTTGGCGGCCAGCTTGGTTAGCAGCCTCGACTCGTACACCGTATGCGTCAGCGGTTTTTCGACGTATACATGCTTGCCCAGCGTCATGGCGGTGGCCGCAATGATGGCGTGGGTGTGGTCGGCGGTGGCCACCACCACTGCGTCGGCCTCCTTGCCGAGCTCGTCGAACATTTTCCGGTAGTCGTAGTAGCGCTTTGCCTTCGGGTAGCGCTCGAATGTTTTGCCCGCATACTTCCAATCCACATCGCAAAGCCCAATGATATTTTGGCTTTCGATGGCTTTCAGCACGCCAGCCCCGCGTCCGCCGACGCCAACGCCCAGAACGTTCAGCTTGTCGCTTGGAGGTATATGTCCGTGGCTTTTGCCCATCACCACGTTGGGTACAATAGTGGGCGCCATAGCCAGCCCCAATGCAGCTCCGGCGCCTGTTTTGAGGAATTTCCTCCTTGAAATGTTTGTTGCCATAAAAACTGTTGGTTTTTTTAGTTAGATTTATTAAATATAATCTGCTGCAAATGTATGAAAATATTGATGGAAAAGCAAGAAAAAAATGTTTCCGGCAGTAAACCATAACTTTAGATGTCGCTGCAAAAAAAGTAAATTTGTCAAATGGTTGATGCTGTGCAGATAATTTGGCTTCTCCGGCAATACAGTCAGGATAATAAAACGCTACCTGTGCAAATTTTTCTTACCTTAGCGGAAATTATTATTGAAAAAACAAAGCTATGAAACAGAATATTTTTTTGGCATTTGACTTTGGCGCTACCAGCGGACGTTGCTATGCAGGTACGCTGGAGAATGGTAAAGTGCAGATGCAGGAGCTTATGCGATTTTCCAACGATGTGGTCTTTGCATACAACCACTACTTTTGGGACATGCCGTCAATTTACGCAGAGATGGCCACCGGCTTTACCGCCTGCGTCAACGCAAAAATCACTCCAACCTCGGTGGGTATTGATACGTGGGGGGTAGACTTTGGGTTCTTCAACCGCATTGGCCACCTGGCCACCTCCGCCTTTGCCTACCGCGACCCGCACACCAACGGTATGCCCGAAAAGTTCTTTGAACTTATCCCGCGCCGCGAGGTTTACGAGGCAACCGGTATTCAGGTGATGAACATCAACTCGCTCTACCAGCTTTTTGCCATAAAGCAAAAAGAGCCGCACCTGTTTAGCGATGTTCGCAAGCTGCTTTTTATACCGGACATTTTGGCCTACACGCTGACGAAGGAAATGCAAACCGAGTTCACCATTGCCACCACATCGCAGCTCTTCAACCCGCGCACAATGCAGTGGGAAAAAAGGTTTTTCGAGGCAATGGGAATTCCAGAGGAGCTTATGGCGCCCATAGTGATGCCGGGCAACTCGATGGGCGTAATTAAAGAGCCTACCATCCTGCGAAAGGGAATACCCCCCGTTCCGGTGATTGCCGTGGGAACGCACGATACCGCCTCGGCTGTGGCTGCTGTGCCTGCGTCGGACAAGAATTTCGCCTACCTGAGCTCCGGCACGTGGTCGCTCATGGGAATCGAGGTGAAAGAGCCTATTATAAACGACGAATCGTACAGCCAAAACTTTACAAACGAAGGCGGCATTGGCGGCACTTTCCGGTTTTTGAAAAACATCACGGGCATGTGGCTGCTCGAGCGATGCAAGGCCGAGTGGGAAGCGCGCAGCAACAGAAAGTACGAGTACGGCGAGCTGGTGGGCATGGCCAACGCCGAGCAGCCCTTCCGCTTCCTGATAGACCCCGACGCTCCCGACTTTGCCAACCCTGAGGTCATGACCAAAGCTATTGCCGACTACTGCACAAAGCGGGGACAAACGCCGCCCTCCACTGAGGCCGAATTTGTGCGCTGCATTTTCGACAGCTTGGCCATGAAGTACCGCTACACGCTGGACAGGCTCAAAAAATTTTCACCTCATCCCATCGAAAAGCTGCATGTGATAGGCGGCGGCGCAAAAAATCCGCTGCTCAACCAGCTTACGGCTAACGCTATCGGGCTGCCCGTAGTGGCAGGACCATCGGAGGCTACGGCCATTGGCAACGTCATGGTGCAGGCCATTGCCGCAGGATGCGTAAAGTCGATAGATGAAGCCCGCGCCATAGTCCGCAACTCGGTGCAGCTTGATGTGTACGAGCCGAAGGATTCCGCCATCTGGAACGACGCTTTTGGAAAGTTCAAAGTCGAAAGCTGAGCATCGCCCGATTTTAAGGATTGCGCACCAGCAAAATGTTTCCGTTTCAACAAACCTTAACTTTTTTTGCAGTACATTCTACATCAACGAATTGCAAAGATTGTTCAAAACTAAGGTGAAGACAAATCCGCATAATTGCTAATTTTGCACGTCAAAAAATGTTACCAAACGACAAACCCTGCATTGCCATTACATCTGCAATGCGCAGGGCTTTTGATGATTAAATTGTAGCAAAACCATGATGGATTCAGCAGCGCTCGCAAACTATAGCGACGACAACGTTATAACCCTCGATTGGCAGGAGCACATCCGGCGCAGGCCGGGCATGTACGTCGGCAAGCTGGGCGACGGCGCCTCGCCCGACGACGGCATATATATTCTACTCAAAGAGGTGATAGACAACTCCGTCGACGAGTACGCTATGGGCTTTGGAAAGCGCATTGACATTACCATTGACGAGAACGGCGCGGTGAGCGTGCGCGACTTCGGCCGCGGTATTCCCCTGGGAAAGGTAATTGACGTGTCCAGCAAAATGAACACCGGCGCAAAGTACGACAGCAAGGCGTTCAAAAAATCGGTGGGACTCAACGGCGTGGGCATCAAGGCAGTGAACGCGCTTTCGTCCCAATTTGAAGTCCGCTCCTTTCGCGAGGGTAAAATGGCCGGAGGACATTGGTGCAAGGGCGTGATGCACACCGAGCATAAGCTTGCGCCAAGCACAGAGCCAAACGGCACCATGACCTCGTTTGTCCCCGACGACGAGCTGTTTGGCGCTTTCAAGTTCAACGCAGAGTACGTGGAAACCATGCTGCGCAACTACACGTACCTCAACGCAGGCCTCGTTATTTCGCTGAACGGAGTGGAGTTTGTTTCGCAAAACGGGTTGCTCGACCTGCTCAACGAAAACCTCGGCGAAAGCCCGCTGTACGCCCCCATCCACCTCAAGGGCAACGACATCGAAATTGCCCTTACGCACGGTACGGACTACGGCGAAACCCACTTCTCATTCGTCAACGGGCAGCACACCACGCAGGGTGGCACGCACCTCGCCGCATTTCGCGAGGCGATTGTGCGCACCATCAAAGATTTTTTCAAAAAAGATTTTGACCCGTCCGATGTGCGCTCGTCTGTGGTGGCGGCCGTCAGCGTAAAAGTCGAAGAGCCTGTGTTCGAGAGCCAAACCAAAACCAAACTTGGCTCGCGCGACATGACGCCGGGCGGCATAACGGTGCGAAACTTCGTGCTCGATTTTGTGCAGGAAACGCTCAACAATTTTCTGCACAAGCATCAGGAGATTGCCGATGCAATGCTCAAAAAAATTGTGGAAAATGAGAAAGACCGCAAGGCGATTTCGGGCATCCAAAAGTTGGCGCGCGAGCGCGCAAAAAAAGCCAACCTCCACAACCGCAAGCTGCGCGACTGTCGCATACACTACACCGACAGCAAAAATGAAGCCTCCGAAAAGTCAACGCTCTTCATCACCGAGGGCGACTCGGCAAGCGGCTCCATCACCAAAAGCCGCAACGTGAATACCCAAGCCGTATTCAGCCTCAGAGGAAAACCCCTCAACTGCTTTGGAATGACAAAAAAGGTGGTGTACCAAAACGAGGAATTCAACCTGCTACAGGCCGCGCTGGACATAGAGGAAAGCCTCGACGGGCTGCGCTACAACAAGGTGGTCATCGCCACCGACGCCGACGTGGACGGTATGCACATACGCCTGCTGCTCATTACGTTTTTTCTGCAATTTTTCCCCGACCTCATTCGGCAAAACCACCTCTACATTCTGCAAACGCCGCTGTTTCGTGTGCGCAATAAGAAGGAAACTATCTACTGCTACAGCGAGGAGGAAAAGAATAAGGCCATCAAAAAGCTGGGGGCAAAGCCGGAGATTACCCGCTTCAAAGGGCTTGGCGAAATCTCGCCCGACGAGTTCTCCGGTTTTATTGGCGACGAGCGGATACGCTTAGACCCCGTGCGCCTCACAAAAGACGACGTGGTGCACGACCTGCTGGAGTTCTACATGGGCAAAAATACGCAAGACCGGCAGCTGTTCATTATCGATAACCTGCGGCAGGAGGAGGCGCTGGAGGCCGAAATATCGGATGTCGCGTAAAGATATTGCAGCCTGTAAAATACAGGCTGCAATTTTTCAATTTTTCAATTTTTCAATTTTCTAAAATCTAAATTCGCATCATGAAAAAATTTAACATCTACCAAATTTCAACGCTCGTGTTGGGCGCAGCATTTATCGTTTTGGCATACACCAAAACATCATCCGAAAAAGAAGCTATGGGAACAAGTAAAAAAGAGGCGGTGATTGAGAATATTCATAGCCGCAAGAGCGTGCGCAAGTACGTTGTAGACCGTCCGGTGAGCAAGGAGGATTTGCGCACCTTAGTTAAGGCAGGCATGGCTGCGCCGAGCGCAAAGAACGTGCAGCCGTGGGCATTTGTGGCGCTCTCGGAGCGCGCCACGCTCGACAGGCTTGCCGACGAGCTGCCTTACGCAAAGATGCTCAAGTCTGCTCCGTCCGCCATTGTTGTGTGCGGACGTTTGGACAAGGACGCAAGCGGAGACTTCTGGCCGCTGGACTGCTCGGCCGCAACGCAAAACATACTGCTCGCCGCCGAAGCTATGGGGCTGGGCGCAGTGTGGACTGCCGCTTACCCCTACAAGGACAGAATGGAGGCTGTGGTTGCAGCGGTTGACCTGCCGCCGCACATTGTTCCGCTATGCGTAATTCCGGTAGGATACCCCGGCGGCAACGAAACTCCAAAAGATAAGTGGAAGGAGGAAAATTTGAAGTGGGAAAAGTGGGATTAACGCTCTGAATACCGGCAGTCCCAAACAACGCTTACTTAAAACAACGCGCTTTGCAACCACAAGTAAAGCCTTCGAGAGCGAATAAACATTTGAAGCATGTCAGCAGATAATACAGATAATATCAACGAACAGGAAGATCAGGAGCAGGAAGAAGAAGCCGTGCAGAGCTCCGACAGCAAAGACCATGAGCGCTTTGCCAAGCTTACCGGCATAGACGAGAGCAAAAAGTTTCGCCTTACGGGCATGTACAAGGATTGGTTTTTGGACTACGCCTCTTACGTGATTCTGGAGCGTGCCGTGCCACACCTCAACGACGGTCTAAAACCCGTGCAGCGGCGCATACTGCACGTCATGAAGGAGGTAGACGACGGGCGGTTCAACAAGGTGGCCAACGTCATTGGGCTTACCATGCTCTACCACCCCCACGGCGACGCCTCCATTGGCGATGCGCTGGTGCAGCTGGGACAAAAGGACATGCTCGTTGAAACGCAGGGCAATTGGGGCAATATCTTCACCGGCGACAGCGCAGCCGCACCGCGTTACATCGAGGCAAGGCTTTCGCGCTTTGCGCTCGACGTTGCTTTCAACGGCAAGACAACCAAGTGGATGGCTTCCTACGACGGGCGTAAGCAGGAACCTGTAACGCTGCCCATGAAGTTTCCGCTTCTGCTGGCGCAGGGTGTAGAGGGTATTGCGGTAGGTTTAGCCTCAAAAATTCTTCCACACAACTTCAACGAGCTGATAGACGCGGCTATTGCCTGCCTCAACGGAAAAAGTTTTGAAATTTTTCCCGACTTTCCCACGGGGGGTATGGCCGACGTGTCGCGGTACAACGACGGGCTGCGCGGCGGTGCAGTGAAGGTGCGCGCGCGCATCGTCAAGCGTGACAGCAAAACGCTTGCCATTGTTGACGTTCCCTTCGGAAAAACGAGCGTCACGCTCATCGAAAGCATCCTCAAGGCTAACGAGCGGGGCAAAATCAAGGTGCGCAAGGTGGACGACAACACCGCCGCCGAAGTAGAAATTTTGGTGCACCTGCACAACGACGTCTCGGCCGACAAAACCATTGATGCGCTCTACGCCTTTACCGACTGCGAAGTTTCCATATCGCCCAACGCCTGCGTCATCGTTGATGAAAAACCCGTATTTATTGGCGTAAGCGAAATACTGCGCAACAACGTGGAGCGCACCAAATTCCTGCTGCAACAGGAGCTGCAAATACGCATGAGCGAGCTGGAGGCGGATTGGCACTACTCGTCGCTCGAAAAAATATTCTTTGAGCAGCGCATCTACAAGGAGCTGGAAAAGGACAGCGCAACGTGGGAGGCGCAGCTAAAGGCTATTGAGGCGGCGTTGAACAAGTTCCGCAAGCTGCTCAAACGCGACATTTCGCCGGACGACGTTATCAGGCTTTGCGAAAAACCGGTGCGCAAAATCTCCAAGTTCGACATCAAAGCTGCCGACGAGCACATCAAGTCGGTGGAGGCGGAAATGGAGGAGGTGAAAAACCACCTCGCCAACATAGTGAGCTACGCTATTGCCTACTTTAGGCAGATACAGAAGAAGTACGGCAAGGGGCGCACCCGAAAAACGCAGCTCGGCAGCTTCGAGGTCATAGAAGCCACGCAGGTGGCCGTTGCCAACGCCAAGCTTTACGCCAACAAAAAGGAAGGATTTGTGGGCATGGACTTGAAGCGCGACGAGCTGGCGGAGTTCGTGGGCGAGTGCTCGGACATCGACGACGTAATTGTTTTCCTCAAGAACGGCAAGTACGTGGTGTCTAAGGTTACCGACAAATCCTTCTTCGGCAAGGACATTCTGCACGTGGGCGTTTTCAAGAAAAACGATGTGCGCACCGTATACAACGTGGCCTACCGCGACGGTCGCGCGGGTCCCATCATGTATAAACGCTTCTCGGTAACCGGCGTTATTCGCGACAAGGAGTACGACATGACCAAGGGCGAGGAGGGGTCGGAAATCCTCTGGTTTTCGGCCAACCGCAACGGCGAAGCCGAAAAGCTGCGCATATACCTCAAGCCGCGTCCCCGCCTGCGCAACCTCATCCTCGACCTCGACTTTAGCCAGATAGACATTAAGGGGCGGCAGTCGCATGGCAACATTTTCACCCGCTACGCCATCCACAAAATTCAGCTCAAGGAGAAGGGCGTGTCAACGCTAGGCGGGCAAAAAACGTGGTTTGATCCGGTCAGCAAGCGGCTGAACACGGAGGAGCGCGGCATTTGGCTGGGCGAATTTTTTGAGGGCGACAAGCTCCTCGCCATGACCAAATCGGGGACATTCTACACCACCAACTTCGACCTCGTAAACCACTACGACGAGGATTTGGGCTACATCAAAAAGTTCGACCCGCACCAAATCTTTACCGTAGCCTACTTCGACGCCGACCAGAAGTTGTACTACGTGAAGCGTTTCACGCTGGAAACCTCCATAAATTCGCAGAGCTTTATAGACGAAGATAACAAGGATTCGCACCTGGTGGCGCTCAGCATCGACGAATTTCCACAGCTGGAGGTCATCTTTGGCGGAAAGCACGCCAAGCGCGAGCCTGAATACATCGACGTGGAGAATTTTATCGGGGTAAAAAGTTTCCGCGCCAAAGGGAAACGTCTCACCACCTTTGAGGTGAAAAAAATACAGTTCGTAGAGCCGCTCGTAAGGCAGCCGGAAACAGAGCCGGAGCCGGAGGTTGACGATAGCGACGGCAGCGATTTTGACGAAGATATTTCGGCAGACAGCGCCGACGGTAGCAAGGCCGTGCAGGGCGATTTATTTTAGACCAAAAGCATCATGATACTCATCACATCCGACATCAAGCTTGCCGATGCAATCCACAGCAACTACCTGCTCATACCGGTGGTTACGCGGTTTGGCATCAGGCTGGGCTTTGGCGACAAAACGGTAAAGACAGTGTGCGAGGAGCACGGCGTGGACGTGGAGTTTTTCACCACCATCCTCAACGTGTTTAGCCACGAAAGCTACTTCCCGCAGGAGCGCCTGCTCCGCTTTGACGTAATTCAGCTGGTAGGATACCTCAAAAAAACGCACAGCTACTACCGCGCCGTTCTCATCCCCATGCTGGACAAGAACATGGAGACATTCGTCCAGAGCGCCTCCAAGTCAAGCGAGTCGGAGGTGCTGCTCATCAAAAACTTTTTTGCGCAGTACAAGGCCGAGCTGATGGCTCACCTGAAGCGCGAAGAAACCATCACCTTTCCGTACATTGCAGAGCTGGTGAAAAAGGGAAACACAAGGCAGCTCCACGAAAAATACTCTATGAAGGTATTTGAATCGGAGCACGACAACGTGGACGAAAAGCTCTACGACCTGAAAAATATTTTGATAAAATACTTGCAGGGCGACTACAACGAAGGAGCACGCAACACGCTAATATTTAACATATTCAGGCTCGAAAAAGATTTGAAGGATCACACCCGCATAGAGGATAAAATCTTGACGCCTATGGTAAAACAAATGGAGCAAGCGCTCTTTGAAAGCAATGCTTAGCAAGCAGAACATAGCCATCATTTCGGGCGACTTTCTATCGGGATACGGGTTGAAGTCGCTGCTCTGCGAGTACTTTAACCCGGCGGAGGTCAGCGTATTTGCCACCTTTAGCGAGTACCACGCCCGCCGGAGCGTCTACCAGCTGTTAGCGCTTTCGGCCGTCGACTACCTGGCGCACGCCGACCACCTCTCGGACAAGAGCACGATAGTAATCGTAGCCGCCGCACCACAGCCAGCCCCGCAAGGGCTGGTGTCACGACTCTACACGCTTTGCAGCGAGCAGAAGACAGTAGAGCAGCTGCAAAGCATCCTAACGAACTTTGCCACACCGCAGTCCGCCGAGGTTGCCAGGAACGAGCTGAGCGAGCGCGAGCGCGAGGTGCTGACCAAAGTTGCGCTGGGCGCCATCAACAAAGAAATTGCCGACAGCCTCAACATTAGCCTCAACACAGTCATCACTCATCGTAAAAACATTACGGCTAAACTTGGCATCAAAACTATCTCTGGACTAACTGTTTACGCAATTATTAACGGTATTATCTCCAGCAAAGACCTCCCCACGCAGTAGCGAAAAATACCAACAAATGGGGATTGCGCAGCGCTTTTATTCGATGTATCTTTGCACCGTAACAAAAGTTGGTTTTTCGCCATTCCGACGGTTTGGTTACTCCAAAAAAATCTCCGTAATCATAGCGACGGGGATTTTTTTGTTGCATATACAACGCAAGCCTAAAGTTACGGTACTTGAGAGGTGTTATTGGGCTACCATACGTTTTCCTGACTTTGATACTTGGGTGTCGCAAGGCGTTTTTTAACGTTGAGAATCGCCCATTCGCCATATTTTTTTATCTTGATTTCCAAATACTCAATTCTAATGAGGTTAAATTCATTTTGGGTGTCGCATTGTCAAAGTCAGGGGCTACCATACGTTTTTTCTGTGGAATACTGCACGGCAAAAATATGGGTTGAGATTCCTCGCGGAAACCACCTCTGAGTTTTAATGGAGAAAACTTTGGAAAAAGCGCACGAGGTTTTCAATATCTTTTTTCTCTACTCTCAAACAGCTTAACTCCTGTGGCTTCCAGAAAACTCACGCTTAAAGATTGAAAAGCAGTATCTCTTTGCGGGTATGTATCGGGAGTTGCAACAAATGCCTCCAACTCCAATCCTGAGTAGTCTTTACTCAATATCTTGTCAAAATAGCGCAGCGTGCTTTTCAGCTGCTCAATGGCTTTTACTCTATTGTTTCTGATAGTTAAATCGTTAGTTGAAGTTGCGTTTAGCTTCAACTCAACCAAGCAGAAATTAGTATCATTGAAAAAAACAAAGTCACAGCAACGGCTTTTGAGCAAACCTCTGCCGTCTGTCGGGATAAAACCGATTTCGCTCGAATTGTAGATTGTAAAAATTTTGTCCTTGCTAAATGTGACAAGTTCAGGTGTTTTTCCCCGACCTCTCCGAACTTCGATAGCGCCGGTTTTAGTGTTCCAATCAGCGTTTTTGAGTATGTAAGAAGTGCCGTTTGCACTGTATTCTGCAATGTAAATTTCGCTTGAGGAAAATTTTTCAAGAAAATCGGAGAGGTTATCTATTTTTGAATGAAGTACCTTTGTCAAAACATCGCTTTTTGTCATCTTCTAAAACTTTTGGCGTGAAGATTATACAATGCATTAAACTCATTACCCAGAATTTCAGAAGCCGTATCCAGATAATTTTGCGCTATCATTCCTGTTGTTTCATCAACTATTGATTTGACAATGTGTCCATTGCTACCATCTTTTGTTACAGCGTAAGCCGAAAAGTCATCGGATTTCAGGCGTATTTCTTTCCCTGCTATTTGGGAGGCTTCTGCTTCTATTTCACCGTTCTTTTCTACCGCTCTCTGTGCAAAGAGCAGGTTGTTAAAAATGGTCAGCACGTAAGGGCTGTGCGTGGAAATTACCAGCTTGTTGTGATCGTTACTGTTGCAAATTTGAATCAAACTTTTTACCACTTGTACCTGCGATACAGGGAACAGATTCTGCTCCGGCTCTTCAACAATATTGATAAATGCTTTTTTGTTGAATTTACCCGAAAGCGCAGAAATTGCTATTTGCTTTTGTTTCTCCGACAGGTTTTCGTTGTTTAATATCTCATTTATCTCTTTCTGAAATTTCCTGATGCTGCCGCTTGTCATTGCTTCGCTGTGGCCGTTGTTTTGCACTATTTTTGACAAATAGTCCGACACTATGTATAATGGCGCAGACGATTGCAACCCGCTCGCAGCTTCCGTGATTTTAATCTTATGGTCTTTATCTCTTACGTATAGCATCTCGTGCCTTTTGCTATACTCTATTTCAAACCCTCCTATTGGCAAAGTTAACGCTCCATTTAAGCTACTTGATGCATTAAAAAGTTCTCTTTCAAAATCTTGCAACGCTCCTTCTGATTTTAGATCATTGGTACTTCTCAAGTATGTGAGAAAGTTTCTTTCGGCAGGAACATACATTATTTGCGGTAGCTGGTAGGTGTGTTTTTTCTTTGGCTCAATGGAGATTTTCTCGTTGTTGTACCTGATGTTGTATGCAACGCCATAGTACTCTATGTCAGATGTGGAATTAAGATAATTTTCTATCCTGTGGTACGGCAGGAAAAATGTTTTTAACCGGTTCTGCTTCTCGAACCATTTTTCTTCGGAGCCGCGAAACAACGCTTTTTCAATCCATAGAAATGTGGAAATCAACTTTATAATTGTACTTTTTCCGGTAGCATTATCGCCAATTAAGGCAACAACTTTTTTTATTTCTATTTCGGCGTTTGAGATGGGGCCAAAATTTTTAATCGCTATTTTCTGCATAATTAGCCGCATTATTTTTGCAAAGTTACAGCTTTTTTTTCTTCTAAAAAAGTAAATCCTGTCCAATGTCGAAATTTGCTCTGCCTGCACTTTTGCGCAATGTATTAACTATGTATAGCTGCAACTGTTTGTGCTGCCAAAGTTGGCTTTCCGGTAGCGCAAAAAAACTTCTCATGACTGTTTGCGCGTTCAGGAATTCTCCGTATTTTTGCCCTCCAAAAATATGCGCCTCCGGTGCGGGAGCGTCGGAAGGTAGCAATAAGCTATGTTTAATCCTACTTATAGTAAAAAAATTATGCCGGAAGTAAAAAAGGAAACGGGAACATTTGCCGTTAAGAAAGGCCTCGCAGAGATGCTCAAGGGCGGGGTAATTATGGACGTTGTCAACCCGGAGCAGGCAAAAATTGCGGAGGAGGCGGGCGCGGTTGCCGTAATGGCGCTGGAACGCGTACCCTCGGATATTCGGGCGCAGGGCGGCGTGGCGCGCATGTCCGACCCGGAGATGATTGGCGGTATTCAGCAGGCCGTTTCTATTCCCGTGATGGCAAAGGCGCGCATTGGCCACATCGTGGAGGCGCGCGTGCTGGAGGCGCTGGATATTGACTTCATCGACGAAAGCGAGGTGCTAACGCCTGCCGACGATGTGTACCACATCCTGAAGTCGGAGTTTAAAGCGCCGTTTGTTTGCGGCGCCCGCAACCTCGGCGAGGCGCTCCGTCGCGTGGGCGAGGGGGCGGCGATGATACGCACCAAGGGCGAAGCCGGTACGGGCGACGTGGTAGAGGCCGTGCGGCACATTCGCCAGGTGAACAGCGACATACAGCGCGTTGTGAGCGCATCGCCCATGGAGCTGATGACCATTGCCAAGGAAATGGGCGCTCCCTACGAGCTGGTGCTACAGGTCAAGGAGTTGGGGCGGCTGCCGGTGGTGAACTTCGCCGCCGGTGGAATAGCAACGCCCGCCGACGCCGCCCTGATGATGGTGTTGGGGTGCGACGGCGTATTCGTGGGGTCGGGCATCTTCAAGTCGGACAATCCGGCCAAGCGCGCCAAGGCCATTGTGGAGGCGGTGGCTCACTACCAGGACGCCAAGCTGGTGGCCGAAGTATCCAAAGGGTTGGGCGAGGCCATGCGAGGTCAAAGCGTAGCCCAAATGGAGGATAAGGAAAAAATTGCAGGACGCGGCTGGTAGGTAGCGTATGAGAATTGGTATTTTAGCCTTGCAGGGAGCGGTCAGGGAGCACCGCGATATGCTGCGCTGCTTAGGGGTTGAAACAGCCGATGTTCTGACTTCGGAGGATTTGCGCGGGATAAGCGGCCTCGTGCTGCCTGGGGGCGAAAGCACCACCGTGGGCAAGCTCATGGCGCGCTACGGGCTGCTGGAGCCTGTAGCTGAGGTCGGACGTGCGGGGCTGCCGATTTTTGGGACATGCACGGGGCTGATACTCCTGTCCAAGCACATCAACAACAGCAGCCAGCGCCGTCTGGGTTTAATGGATACCTGCGTAGAGCGAAACGCCTTTGGCCGTCAGCTGGCCAGCTTTGAGGCGGACATGCCCATCCCCGCGCTGGGGAGCAAGCCTTTCCACACCGTTTTTATCCGCGCTCCCTACATCGAAAAGGCTGGCAGTGGCGTTACGACGCTGCTCTGCCACGAGGGTAAGACGCTCTTTGCGCAGCAGGGCAACCTTCTTGCCGCTGCTTTCCACCCCGAGCTCACGGACGATACCCGCGTTCACGAATACTTTTTGCGCATTGTGGCCGCATCGCGCCAAGCGTAATTGCTTCACCTTGTGGCCGTCCTCCTGCCAGACGGTGAGGATTTCGGCCGCAGCTTTCCATCACCACTCCCTCCCAGCCGGAAAATTCCGGCTGGGTAAAATACCGGAGTAGCTCATCGCCGCCTTGTTTTATCATCCTTTACGTCTCTGTACTCCAGCCCCTCGTTGTACACCTTCATGGCGCGGAAGCTCATGCCCATGCTCGCGTAGCCGCCGTCGTGGAAGAGGTTTTGCATGGTAACCTTGCGGGTGAGGTCGGAGAATAGCGTAATAACGTAGTCGGCGCAGTCGGAGCTGTCGGCGTTGCCGAGCGGCGACATGCGGTCGGCAAAGTCCACGAGGTTGTCAAAGCCCATGATGCCGCTGCCGGCGGTGGTCAGCGTGGGCGACTGCGAAACAGTGTTGATGCGGATTTTCTTTTCGCGCCCGTAGATGTACCCAAAGCTGCGGGCTATGGATTCGAGCATGGCCTTGGCGTCGGCCATATCGTTGTAGCCGTACAGCGTGCGCTGCGCCGCAATGTACGACAGCGCCACCACCGACCCCCACTCGCTGATGGCGTCGGCCTTGCGGCACACCTGTAGCACCTTGTGGAACGAGATGGCCGAAATGTCCAGCGTTTGCTGGAGGTAGGCGTAGTCGAGGTCGTCGTAGGTTCTTCCCTTGCGCACGTTGGGCGACATGCCGATGGAGTGCAGCACAAAGTCAAATTGCCCCCCGATGTGCTCCATACCCTTTTGCACCAGCTGCTCCAAATCCTCCACCTTGGTGGCGTCGGCAGGAATAACGATTGTGTTGAGCCGATTTGCCAGCTCGTTGATGCTGCCAAATCGCATGGAAACCGGCGTGTTGGTGAGCACAATCTGCGCCCCCTCTTCACATGCGCGCTCAGCCACCTTCCATGCAATAGATTTTTCGTTGAGCGCTCCAAATATAAGGCCTTTCTTGCCTTTTAGTAAACCGTATGTCATTTCAAATGTTATCTTTTCAATTTAATTGCGCTACCTGACCGGCAAAAAAACGTAGAGAACGGCACATTTTGTTGCGCAGGTAATAGATAGCTTATTGGGACAAAATTAGATGAAAAACCTCATCTTTCCAAGCGCGTGCGAATGAAAAAAAAATTTTACGGAGGAAAAGACTCCTCCGCTCCGCACGCTCAAGCCTCGCGTGCTCCGTTCGGTACAACGCATCGTTTAATAAATCACTACTGTCCGGTAAAAAACAGTAAATTTATTTGCATAAGATTAAGATAATTCATGTATCAATTTTGACCCTTTAAACCTTCTGAGAATTGCATAAAACATTTTGATTCAAAATCA
>JAIRSZ010000189.1 GCA_031255195.1 Prevotellaceae bacterium
GTACTCTGCCTTGCTGAATATCAGCTGTGGCGTGCGATTTAGGAGGTCGTTTACTGAGCCTCTTGCGCCTTCGGAGGTGTATAAAACTATCATGCCCGCTACATCTGTTGTATTCAGACTTACTCTGAACGAAAGCTGCCTGTTGCCTGCTGCAATGGAATCTTTTATCTGCGCAATGGTAGCCGGATTATCTATGATAAACTCTACAATACTTTGACCATTAGCAACCGTTATAAGGCTTACCGTATCTTTTACAGTGGTGGAGTCGTAGGCAAAGTTGCTGTTGTCCCACGGGGTAACTCCGTCGCTCAGGTTGTTCGACACCCATTGAAGCTGCAGCTCCTTTGCACTTGCGAATTGAACCATATTTGTCATCAGCCGTAGCCTTATCATCTCGTAATCATCTCCCTCAACAGCATCTGCAACGTCAAACTTGACATAGGCATACGGAAGAGCTGTCGGCGGATTTTTCAAAAGCTGCATTGTAGTATTCGTTGTGTTAACCACAACCGACGCTGCGGCTGCGTTGGAGACCTGAGCATCGTACAAAACCGGCGCCGTATTATCCCTGAACGCCGCAATGTTTACCGTAACGTTAGCCGCTACAGCGCCAAGAAATACGGTGTCAACTCCGTTTGCGCCTTTTTTTACATCCTTGTACGTGCTCCCAGCTGCCACCCTGGGCGAGTGGTAGCCGTCGCGGACTTTGAAGGTAATCCACACATTGTCGAAGTAGCCTACCCTGGTACCGCTTGCCATGCTCAACTCCTCAACGCCATCTGCATTTACTGTTACTGTGGAACGTATGGTGTCGGCGGCAAGGCGAATAAGGGTGTGGCCAGCCCTGCGGCTAAACGTTGCAGTGTAGATGGTGTCGCTTGTTGTGAGCGGAATGGTATCGAGCTTCGATGTGCCTTCGGTGGTTACTATTGCCCTTATGTTGGTGTAGCCGGAGGCCACCTTAAATGTTGCAACAAATTGTTCTACAGTTTTGTATGGGTAGGTAATACCTTTCGGCGTTACTACGCTAATGCCGTTGTCGGCCGTGAGGGTTACGGTTGGCGTTGCATCGTTGCCTGCGCCAATGCTGCCGTAGGGAAGTAAATCGGCGGTTGCCGCCGTTGCCAAAACTGCCTCAAAAGGATTCAACAGTCCTCCGACAATGGAGCTGCCTGCCGCGCCAAACGTGCCGTCGCTGTTGAGTGGGTAGTAATTTTGTGCGCCTGCAATGCTCGTTGCATTTTGCAGAGTACCGTTGGCTACCAGGGCGTACTCACCCGTGTTCAGCGACGGAGCGGCCGCCAGGGTTGGGTTGCGCACGGAGGTAAAGGTTACCGTAACGCTTGCGCCCAGCGATGCCGGAAACTTAATGAGGTAGCCTTTGCCGGCCTCCATTGAGTAGGCTGCTCCAAACATGTTTGCTTCGCCGTCGTACTGCTTCAGCTCGTACTCGGTGGCGCTCACAGACGCTACCGCAAACGGAAACCCGATGGCGTAGGTTTTTTCTGTCTCAAACGTTTTTACCAGCCGGATAGCGCCGTTGGTTACCGGCGTGGTGGCAGTCCAATAGCCTGCGCTTCCTGCACCTGCGTCAAATACCACATCGCCGTGGTTTTGCGTGTAGGCGGTATTCTCCGTTGCGCCGGAGGCAATAACGATAGGCTCGGCGTACTCGTAGGCGCCAATATCGTAATGGCTTCCTACGGGACGGCTTCGGCCTACAATATCAGCGTTAAGACCGGCCACCGTTGCTCCTGCATCTATGGCAGCTGACCCCGCCGCAAGCGACCAGTCGGCAATTTTGCTGGTATCGCCTGCCCTATACCCTGCGGCAATGCTTGGCGACGTAAAGCGGATGTAACTTTTCCCGCTTTCGCTCCCGTCGTTTAGCGTGTCAAGCGTAATGTTGTTTTCAAGGATTGCATTGTTTGTCACATCCGTGCCCTCCTGTAGCGCCAGGCCAAAGGCGCAATTCCTGATGATGACAACGCTATCCACCAATCCTTTCCCCTGCGAAAGAATGGTGTGGCTGCCTGTGCCATTTTCAATATCCTTGTTGTTCCAAAAGATGCTGTTGGTTACCATGAGCGAATCAACGCTGTTGGCGTAAAGCCCGCCGCCTCCCCAGTTTCCGGCAACGTTATTGGCAAAGGTGGTGTTTATAACTTCCACGTCAACTTTGAATACAGACAAGCCGCCTCCCACATTGTCGCCGCTGGTATTGTTGGCAATAACGCAGTTGCGTATGACAACATTTTTTTCTGAGCCTGCTTTGGCCTCTATCATTATTCCGCCACCTCGCACGGCTGCCCGATTGTTGATAATTTCCGTATTCTCTATGAGCACGGTTGGAATAACAGTATTTGTGTTGTAGGAGGCGGTGCCGATAGCAATACCGCCGCCATAATTTGCCTTGTTTCCCTCAATTCTGCTATTTCTGATAATGATGGAGTCGGTGGGAGTATAGGCGGCATTTGCAAGAGTAATGTAAACACCGCCGCCGCTCTGGTTACCGCTTGCATTGTTGGTGCAGTCCTTAATAATAAAATGGTCAATCGCCATATTTCTGTACATGTAGATACCTCCATAGTAAGGACTTACACCATTTTGCAAGGTAAAACCGCTCCACGTAGTCAGGGTTTTAAAGGTGATAAAACCTTGCAAAATTGCAGTGCGTGATACGTTATCGCCGTCCAGAACGGTAAGCTTGGCGTCTAAGCTTCGCTGGCTTCTGTCGGTTTCATTGCCTGCAAATCCGCCGTAAACATTCACGCCGGATTTCCATGTCAGAGAGTTAGCGTTCGAGGGAGAGTAGAGAGCCAAGGGTTTGTAGATGCCCTGCTTTACCCACACCTCGTCCGTTGAGTCGGCAATTGCTTTGTCAATGGCAAGCTGGATGTTGCCGAAAGCGTTGTCCCAGCTTGTGCCGTTTTTTGCGCCGGCGCCGGTGGGGGTTACGTAGTACGTTGCTGCTTGCAGCGTTGTACTTAAGAGCACGATAGCAAGCGTTAGCGCGCCTGCCATACGTAGCCGGTTGAAATTTGAAAGAGAAATTTGTTTCATGTTACAATGATTTTTAGTTGGTTTAATGTTTTTAGTTGGTTTAATGATGACGTTAATAATATGGAGTTAGTACACCCCTCTTTGAGGAGCGTATTCGGATGAACATTTTTTGGGAAAAAAGAAGAATACGCGAAAGCGGCCACCTTCGCGCTAAGTAAAGACAGTGAAAAAGGAAAAGGTAATCGGGAAACCCTGCAATGCAGGGCATTTTTACGCAGCTTGCAGGCTTGCCGCCAGGCGCATGGCCTCAGCGCACGCCGGCAACGCACACATAAAATGCTCAACGTCGACAAGCTATTCGGCGCAAAGCATGAGAGAATATGTTGTACGTCAAGCATAAATTTCCGAAAAATTTATTTTTGCAAATGGTCAGCTGCTGCCGGCAGTAGCTGTAAAAAAAGAATGTCACATTTAGCGCTTTTCATAGCATGTTTTTTGTGTTTTGAGCTTAGGCGTTATTGTTTGTGGGGCAAATGTAATGGAATCTGCTTTTTTTCATCTATCATATTTGATAGTTTTGATTTTTTTCAGAAATTAACTACAAGTTTCGGCTGAAACATCATCATTCTCTTACGTTTCGTAGTTTTCAACATTCGGTAAAAAATATCACACAGGGGTAAAAAATCGCCTCACGGGGGGAGTTTTCAAATCGGAAGCGTGGTCTACGGGCTGGGGGGCTTCCGCTACGCTTGCTCGCGCCGCGCGCGCGTAGCGTCGGAATGACGGCGGCGCGCGAGGCGAGAAGGTTGTGGTTGTAATCCTCCCTTAAAGAATACCAAGAAGTAGGGACTGTACAGGAGCAAAATTATAGGATGAACTATGGATTATAAAGCATGAATTATAGGATTATCTCATTCATACATAGCCAACTATCTATAATTCACAATTCTTTTAAACAAGGTTGCGATTTTTCCTTAAAAAATACCAAGAAATAGGGATTGTGCAGGAGCAAAAAAGGTAATTACTTTGTACACGAAAGTTAGCTATGAATTATAGTCTATTTGTTTTGCTCATAATCCATTGCCAACTTTTTTTCGGGATATGACACATTAATTCATAATCCATAATCTATAAACATGAGCACATTAAAAAAACTTCAACAGTATGCGGGCAAACGGAAAATTCTTTTTCCGCTGTCGATGCTGCTGTCCGCTATCAGCGCGTTGGCGGGGATGCTCCCCTTCGTGCTAATCTGGTTTATTGTCGGGGAGCTGTTTGCTTCGGGAGGGCAGGCGTCCGCCTCAGGCAATATGATTGCTTACGCCTGGTGGGCGGCAGGTTCGGCCATTGCAAGCGTCGTTCTTTACTTCGGAGCGCTGATGCTCTCCCACCTGGCGGCGTTCAGGGTAGAGTCGAATATGCGGTACGAGGCCACGCGGAAAATCGTACAAATGCCGCTCGGCTTTTTCGACAGCAACACCAGCGGGCGAATCCGCAAGATTATTGACGATAACGCAGGCGTCACGCACACCTTTCTTGCCCACCAGCTGCCCGATTTGGCCGCCACCTTCCTGATTCCTGTGGTGGCGCTGGCGCTGATTTTCGTATTCAGCTGGCAGCTTGGGCTGGCCTGCCTGATTCCGGTTGTGGTAACCATCATTCTAATGACGCTGGTGATGGGCGGCGGAAAATCGCAGCAGTTTATGAAGAGCTACATGACTTCGCTCGAAGAAATGAATACGGAGGCCGTTGAGTACGTGCGGGGAATACCGGTGGTGAAGGTTTTTCAGCAAACAATATTCTCGTTTAAAAATTTCCACCGGTGCATTATGAGCTACAATAAAATGGTTATGCAGTATACCCTGACGTGGGAAAAGACCATGTCGGCTTACACGGTGGCAATCAATAGCTTTATATTCGTGCTTGCTCCGGTTTCCATCCTGCTGATTGGTCATACGGGCGATTTTGCCGGCGTGCTGCTCAACTTCTTTTTATTCATTCTGGTCACGCCTGTTTTTTCGCAGAGCATCATGAGGAGCATGTACCTGCAACAGGCATTGGGACAGGCAGGTGAAGCCATCGGTCGGATAGATAAGCTGACCGGCTACGCGCCGCTGCCCGCGAGCGCCAACCCCAGAACGATTGACAAATTTGACATCCGCTTTGAGAACGTTTTCTTCCGCTACCCTGATGTGGAGCAAAATGCGGTAGATGGCGTCAGCTTTACGCTTCCGCAGGGAAAAACGGTGGCGCTGGTCGGCGCTTCGGGTGGAGGAAAAACAACGATTGCCCGTCTGATTCCGCGATTTTGGGACGTTTGCGAAGGCGCTGTGCTGATAAGCGGGGTGAACGTAAAGGACATCGAGCCAAAGGAGCTGATGAAGCGCATTTCCTTTGTCTTTCAGAACACCCATTTGTTTAAAACAACGCTGCTGGAAAACATCAAGTACGGCAATCCAAGTGCGAGCATGGAGGAGGTAGAGCGGGCGGTGGAAATGGCGCAATGCCGCGAAATTATCGACAAGCAGCCGCTCGGATTGCATACAAAAATCGGAACGGAAGGGACTTACCTCTCCGGCGGCGAACAGCAGCGTATTGTACTCGCCCGCGCCATCCTGAAAAATGCCCCCATTGTCGTGCTGGACGAAGCTACCGCCTTCACCGACCCCGAAAACGAACACCTGATACACCGGGCATTGGCAGAGCTCACCAGAGGCAAAACCGTTCTGATGATTGCCCACCGCCTGAACGGTATTGTCAATGCCGACAACATTCTGGTTATTGACAAGGGTAAAATTGCCGAGCAGGGAACGCACAAGGGATTAATCGACAAACAGGGAATTTATAGCAACATGTGGAACGAATACCGGCAATCGGTTTGCTGGACAATTGGAAAGGAGGTCACTCATGCTTAACACACTCAAAAAACGTTTCGCCCTGTCAACCAAGGGCGCAAAAGACTTTTGTAAAGGAACTTTTTTAACTACGCTGCTCGACATAGCGTTAATGCTTCCGGCAGTATTCGTGTTCCTGTTTCTGGACGACTACCTTCGTCCGGTATTTGACCCTTCCGCTTCGCCCACATACGGAATTGTCTACTACCTGACGCTTGCGCTTATTTTCATGGCGGTGATGTACGTGATTGCCGTCTTCCAGTACCGCAGCACCTACACGACCGTGTATGAAGAAAGCGCCAACCGCCGAATATCGCTGGCCGAAAAGCTTCGCAAATTACCGCTGGCCTTCTTCGGCGAAAAAAACCTGTCGGATTTGACCTCCACAATTATGGACGACTGTACCGACTTGGAGCATACCTTCTCCCATGCCGTTCCTCAGCTGTTTGCCTCCATCATCAGCATTTTGCTGATTGCCGTCGGGATGTTTTTCTACAATTGGCAGCTGTCGCTGGCTTTGTTCTGGGTAGCGCCGGTTGCTGTGGCAATAATAGTTCTGTCTAAAAGGAAATTAACCAAAGACAATACGGAGAACTACCTGAACAGGCGCGCCGTCAGCGAACAGATTCAGGAAGGGTTGGACGCCATTCAGGAAATCAAATCGTACCACCAGGAGGAGGACTACATGGCAAAGCTGAGCGAAAAAATAAATCACCACGAAAAGGTGCTGAGCAAGGCCGAGCTGCTGACGGGCGTGCTGGTAAACGGCTCGCAAAGTATTCTGAGGCTCGGATTGGCGAGCATCATTATTGTTGGGGCAAACATGCTGGCTGCGGGAACAGTCGATTTGTTTACCTGCCTGATATTTCTGGTTGTTGGATCGCGGGTATACGCGCCTGTCAGCGAAGTGATGAACAACCTGGCGGCGCTATTCTACCTGGATGTCCGCATCAACCGGATGAATGAGATGGAGTCGCTGCCGATTCAGCAGGGCGCAACCGAGTTTAACCCGAAGAACTACGATGTGGAGTTCGATAAGGTGGACTTCTCCTACGAATCGGGGAAACAGGTGCTAAAGGGAGTAACCTTCACGGCCAAACAGGGCGAAGTAACCGCTCTGGTTGGCTCTTCGGGAAGCGGAAAGAGCACAGCCGCCAGGTTAGCCGCCCGTTTTTGGGATATTCAGTCGGGCGTTATCCGGCTGGGAGGCGAGGATATTAGCCGAATAGAGCCTGAAACGTTGCTTAAAAGCTATTCGGTTGTTTTTCAGGACGTGATTCTTTTCAACGCCTCTGTTATGGATAACATTCGCATTGGGAAGCGGGATGCTTCCGACGAAGAAGTCCTGCGGGTAGCCCGTCTTGCCCAATGCGACGAGTTTGTCAATAAAATGCCGCAGGGCTACCAGACCATCATCGGCGAAAACGGTGAAACTCTTTCGGGCGGCGAGCGTCAGCGCGTTTCCATTGCCCGCGCCCTGCTGAAAAACGCTCCCATTGTGCTATTGGACGAAGCCACCGCCTCGCTCGACGTGGAAAACGAAACCCGAATACAGGCCGGCATTTCCGAGCTGGTGCGCGATAAGACCGTCCTCATCATCGCCCACCGGATGCGGACGGTTGCCAATGCCGACAAAATTGTAGTATTGGATGACGGCAGCGTAGCCGAAAGCGGCTCGCCCAAAGACTTGAAAAAACAAAACGGGCTGTTTGCCAAAATGGTAGACAGGCAAATGGCAAACCTGTAAACCTGAGATTCGGGATAAGAGATTTGGGATAAGAGAGAGATATATAAATGCCCTAACGGGCAAAACACAAAACCATACCATGCACAGCAGAGCAGAGCAGGCGGCGGGAAGCTTCTTCCGCTACGCCTGCTCTGCTATTCGCCTCACTCTTTCGTCTGTTTTCAGGTAGTCTTCCAACGTTGGGTGGGCAATAAAGTCGTTTTTTTGCAGGCCAACCTCCACCAGCCTGGCAATGTCCGTAAAGCTTGCTTTTCCGCGCAGGAATAAGTCAACGGCCACCTCGTTGGCGGCGTTGACGGCGCAGGGAGCGTTTCCACCCATTCTCAACGCCTCGTAAGCCAGGGCGAGGCAGCGGAATTTTTCCATATCGGGCTTTTGGAACGTTAGGGCAGGATTCTCGGCAAAGCTGAGGCGGCTCACGCCGAGCGGAAGCCGCTCTGGGAAGCTCAGCGCGTAGGCAATGGGGATGCGCATGTCGGGTGTTCCCAGCTGCGCCTTGATGCTGCCGTCGACCAGCTGCACCATAGAGTGTACCACGCTCTGCGGGTGCACCAGCACCTCCACCTGCTCAGGTTTCAGGTCGAAGAGCCAGCGGGCTTCGATGACCTCAAATCCCTTGTTCATCATGCTCGCCGAATCAATGGTGACCTTAGCCCCCATGCTCCACCGCGGATGCCGCAACGCCTGCTCTCTGGTGGCGTGGCGGAGCTCGTCAATGCCGGCGTTCAGGAAGGGGCCTCCCGAGGCGGTGAGGTAAATTTTTTCTACGGGGCAACATTCGCCCACCAGACATTGGAATATGGCGCTGTGCTCCGAGTCTACCGGAATGATGGGAGCGCCGCTCTCCTGCGCCGTCCGGCAGACGAGGTCGCCCGCCACCACCAGCGTTTCTTTGTTGGCCAGCGCCACCTGCTTTTTGGCCTCCACAGCGCAGAGGGTAGGCATGAGTCCGGCAATGCCCACCAGCGCCGAAATAACCACGTCGACGCCCGGCAGCTGCACCACCTCGCAGAGGGCTTTGCTTCCGGCGTAAACCTTAATGGGCTGGTCGGCGAGCAGCGCCTTCAGCTCGCCGTACTTCGTCTCGTCGGCAACGACAACCGCGTTGGGCTGAAAGCGGACGGCCTGCTGCGCCAGCAACGCCACGTTGCGGTGGGCGGTGAGCGTTTCCACCTCGTACCGGTCGGGGCGCTGCGCTATCACGTCTAAGGCCTGCGTCCCAATAGAGCCGGTAGAGCCGAGAATGGCGATGCGTTTTTTTACCATGCTTTTTTTCGCTAAAAAACGATGTACTGCTCAGGGTCTACCGCTGTTCCGCTGTTCCAGATTTCAAACAGCAGCAGGCCGGCGTCGGAGGTGGCAATGATTTCTCCGGCGGTCACCTGTTCGCCTACCTGCTTGAACAGCCGCTTGCTATTCTTATACACGGTGGTAATGTTGAGCGTGTGCTGGATGTTGATTACGTACCCGTTTTCTACCGTCCAGCTGGCGGCAACAATCACGCCGTCGAGGGCGGCCATCACCGCGCCACCGGCGACAGTCTCCACGCCCACGCCGTAGCGCTTGCGGTGCGGGTCGAAGGCGCTCGTCACGCGCCCCCGCACAGGCGGGTAAAAGTGCAGGCTGGCAGAGCCGGAGGAGGGTGCGGTCAGCTGTTGCAGCTCAATCTCCTCCACCTGGCGGCGGAACAGAGAATCCTCAACGAAGTAGCTGCGCATCACAGCCTCATAGCGCAGCTCCAGCGTCGTGTCGGGCATCTCCTCAATGTTGAGAGGCTCCTCGCCCGACAGGATGCGGCTTAAGTTGTCGTTGTACAGCGCCCAATGCCGCACCTTTTGCTCCAGCGAGTCGAGCCTTCGGGCGTTCTGCACGATGTAGCGGCGGGTTTTGCTGTCGGGGTAGCCGGGTATGAGCTCGCGCAGCGGGGTAAAGGCAATGAGCAATACCACCACCGCCACCACTACCAGCGTAATGGAGCTGAAAAACGTGAATACATTGAGGCGCGAAAGCCGCGTGTGCCAAACCTCTGCAAACGTTGTGTCGTTGTATATGATGAGCCGGTACTTGCTTTGGAGCTTATGCATGTACTGCGATGTTTTTTTCCTTGGCATGTAAAATGTTGTGCTTTTGTTAATTCCGTTAGCAGCTGCAAATTTACAAAAAATTTTGATGAAACGAGCCTTTTTTTACGCCGACCATGCAGACCGACGACAACGCTACCTTAAATTTAGCAACATCCGAAACCTTAACCGGCTTGTAACAATATCTTTTCCGCCCCGTAACCTTTTTTGCCGTGCTTTACCACGTGAAATCAAAAAAAGTTACGTCGCCAATGAATAAAAACGTAAGCCAACGAATAGCCTTTGCCCTTTTCCGCACCCTGAGCCTGCTGGTGGTGGGGATACTGCTCTGCATGTTGGGCTTTATAATGTACAACGGCGCAAGCGCCATCAGCTGGGAATTTCTCACCACCGCTCCGGCAGACGGCATGACGGCCGGCGGCATATTTCCCGCCATTGTGGGTACGCTGTGCCTCGTTGTCGGCAGCGTTGTCTTTGCCTTTCCGGTGGGGCTTGCCTCTGGAATATACCTCAGCGAGTACGCGGGCAACGGGCTGGCGGTGAAATTCATCCGCGTTATGACGAACAACCTGGGAGGCGTTCCGTCCATCATTTTCGGGCTGTTTGGCATGTCGCTGTTCGTCAACACCTTTGGGTTTGGCGACTCCATCATTGCAGGCTCTTTTACGCTTGGGCTGCTAATTTTGCCGCTGATAATCCGCACCACCGAGGAGGCGCTCCAAGCCATCCCCAACTCCTACCGCACCGGCAGCCTCGCGCTGGGCGCCAGCAAGCTGCAAACCATCGGGAGAGTTACGCTGCCGGTGGCTTTTCCCAACATCATCACGGGGCTGATACTTGCCGTTGGCAGGGTTTCGGGCGAGACAGCGCCCATTCTGTTCACCGTGGCGGCCTACTTTCTGCCCAAGCTGCCCCAGAGCATTTTCGACCAGGTGATGGCGCTGCCCTACCACCTGTACGTCACTGCCACCAGCGGCGCCGACGTTGAGGCCTCGCGCCCCGTGGCCTACGGCACGGCGCTCGTGCTGATTGTCATCGTTTTTTTGATGAACATGCTCGCGGGCGCGCTGCGCCGCAGCTTTGGCCGAACAAAAGCCGCCTGAGAGAAAACCTCACGCACGCCACGCACGCCGGCAAAACTTGGCCTACCGGCGTGCTGACGCAGCCGCTGCTACTTTTCGTCGAGCAACTTGTCCACCAGAGCGTTAAACTCTTTCTGCCACTCCTCGTAAAACAAGCCCGTGGCAGGGCCGTTAAAGCCGGTGTGTATTTTTGCAACCCGACCTTTTTTGTTGATAAAAAACGTGGTAGGATAGCTCCGCAGCCCATCCACTTCGGGCAGCGCCTTAGCCACCGACTCTCCGCCAACTTTTCCGGCAAGCAGCACCTCGTACTCAATGCCGTACTGCCTTTTGAACCGGCCAACGGCAGCCCTTGCGTAGTCCACGTCGTCCTTGCGCTCAAAGGCAAGCCCCACAATCTCTACGCCGCGCTCCCGATTCTCCCTGTACCACTGCGACAGGTACTGCGCCTCGTCTAAGCAGTTGGGACACCACGTGCCGAGGACGGAGACGATGACCACCTTCCCCCGATAGCGCTCGTCGGCAAGCGAAACTTCCCGCCCGTCAACGTCGGGCAGCCTGAAGCCGAGGCGGTCTGCCCCGCGCTTCAATCCGGTCAGGCTGTAGGGGTCGGCTAAGGCGGCGCGGCTGTTGCGGCGGCCAACGAGGGTTGTTGCGCCCCTCGCAGAGTAGAGCGTTCCCTCAAAGGTATCGCTGCCGGTAAAACGCAGCTCAACGTAGAGAGGCGTTAGCCCGCTGAACGTCGAGAGCTGAACGCCAACGTCCGTGAGCGCGCCCTCGAGAAAGCGCAGGTCGCCGGAGGTGGTCAGGATAGAGCCGGTTACGCGCCGGTCGTCCGCCTTGAAGATCCCGACGTTGCGCACGGTATCGCCGCTGCCGTCGCTCACAAAAAGGACATCCCACCGGCCGCTTACGTCCACGTCCGCAGGAGACCCGGCAGCGGCAAAGCGCGGCGCATCGCCCCGCAGAGCCATGAACGGAACGCCGGTGTCGCCCTCAACATAGCTTTTAATGAAGCGCCCCGCCAACGCCCCGCCCGATACGCGGGCTTTGATGAAAGCGTCGTAAGCCTCGATGGGGATAATCACGGTGTCGGGGGCGGGGTAGTAAACACCGGTGAGGGGCGTTCGCTCCTCGCCGTTCACCAGCGTCAGCACGGCAGAGTCTGTGCCGCCGCCGGTCACCTCGAACAGGAAAGGCGCTGCCCGCCCGTGCGATACCGACAGCTCGGCACGCCACGTGCCGTCCTGCAACCGCTGTTGCCTGTGTCCGGTGCAGCTTCCCCACAGGAGTAGAAGCCCTGCTGCGCCTCCGCAGAGGAGGCCACTCGAAAGATTGCTCAAAGAATTGCGTAACGTCATGCGTTTGTATGTTTTTAGAAATGTCGTAAAGGTAGTAAATTTCATAATTGTATAACATTTTTTGTGTGTGTAAAAATAATCAGGGGCAAAAAAATCTTTTGCCCCTGTGCAAAAATTCATCGTGCCGCATCAGTTTACGTCGAACCAAAGCTTGGTGGTGAGCAGGTCTTCGCCCTGCCGCGCTACGGCGGCGTTGCGATTCTTTCCGTTGAGCGACTGCTCCGTGCCGGGGTAGAACAGGCGCACCGGAATTTCATCGAGCACGGCAGCAGGCCCCGGCGTGAGCCGCGGAAAATCTAACCGCCGCCACTCGGCAAAAGCGTCCAGCCCCTGCCCAAAGAAGGCAATCCACTTTTGCTTGCCAATAGACTCCTTCCAGCTATTCGCATTGTACTGCACAGCGGGGTGATTCAGGTAGCTATTGACAGCATCCGTATCGGTTATGCCGAACTGCTCGAACGAAGCCTTGATAGCCTGCTTGTAGTACTCGTCCGCATTGCCGCTGATGTATCCGCGCTGCACCGCCTCGGCAAGGTTGAACAGCGCCTCGGCGTAGCTGTATACTACGGCTGGGGCAGAGGGAG
>JAIRSZ010000006.1 GCA_031255195.1 Prevotellaceae bacterium
CACTACCCATTATCCAACTAACTTTTGTTCTCTAAAATAATTATTTTACCTTTGCGCTGCTGCTGTTTATTTTGCGCGCTGCTGCATAGGGCGGATGGGGCGGGATTTACGGCTGCAAGCATGACGCTGAAGGGCGGCGCATAACCATAAAAAATTAAAGACTGCATACATAATATGAAATCGCTAATCGCAACGGACTTTTTTTTCCAAAAGCAAACGGACTTTTACAGGGGCAAAGTCCGCGACGTGTACACCATCGACGGCAAGTACCTGGTGATGGTTGCCACCGACCGCATCTCGGCCTTTGACGTGGTGCTGCCTAAGGGTATTCCGTTCAAAGGGCAAATGCTAAACCAAATTGCGGCAAAATTTCTGGACGCGACGGAGGATATTTGCCCCAGCTGGAAAATTGCCTCGCCCGACCCTATGGTGACCGTGGGATACCGGTGCGAGCCGTTTGCCGTGGAAATGATAGTGCGTGGCTACCTGTGCGGCAGCGCGTGGCGCGCCTACAAGGGCGGCGTGCGCGAGCTGTGCGGCGTGAAGCTGCCGGAGGGCATGTGCGAAAACCAAAAGTTCCCTGCGCCCATCATCACGCCAACAACCAAGGCCGAGCAGGGGCTGCACGACGAGGATATTTCGCGGGAGGAAATCCTCGCAAGGAGGCTCGTAAACCCCGCCGACTACGAGCAGCTGGAAAAGTACGCGCTTGCGCTGTTCCAGCGGGGCACGGAGATGGCGGCGCAGCGCGGACTCATCCTGGTCGACACCAAGTACGAGTTCGGCAAGCGCAACGGCGAGGTTTACCTGATAGACGAAATCCACACGCCCGACTCCTCGCGCTACTTCTACGCCGAGAGCTACGGCGAGCGATTTAAAAAGGGCGAGCCTCAGCGTCAGCTGTCGAAAGAGTTCGTGCGCGAGTGGCTCGCAGAAAACGGCTTTCAGGGCAAGGTGGGGCAGCGCGTACCGGAGATGACGGACGAAATAGTTGAGCGCATTAGCAGGCGGTACATGGAGCTGTTCGAGAACATTACCGGCGACAAGTTCCGCGGCGCAGACTACTCCGACAACATCTACGAGCGGATTGAGCACAACGTCAAAAACTTGCTGAGCAGGCTATAGCAGATGTAAAAGTCTAAGAGTTGAGAAATTAAGAGTTAAGGGTTGAGATTTTTTTTGATGAACGTAAAGACAGATTTTTTGGTAATCGGGTCGGGGGCGGCAGGTCTGAGCTACGCGCTCAAGGTTGCAGACTTCGGAAAGGTTACGTTAGTTACCAAGAGCACGCTCGACGAGAGCAACACCAGCTTTGCGCAGGGCGGCATCTCTGCGGTGACATACGACCCCGATTCGTTTGAGAAGCACGTGGAGGATACGCTCGTTTGCGGCGCGGGCATGTGCAACGAGGAGGTAGTGCGCATGGTGGTGCGCGAAGCCCCCAGGCAGATAGAGCAGCTGGTGCAATGGGGCGCAGAGTTCGACCGCAACAACAAGGGGCGCTACGACCTCGCCCGCGAGGGCGGGCACAGCGAACGCCGAATTCTCCACCACAAGGACGCCACGGGAGCGGAAATCCAGCGGTCGCTCATGCGGCAGGTCAAGGCGCATAAAAACATCGAGCTGCTCGAACACCACTTCGCCATAGACCTCATCACGCAGCACCATCGGGGAAAGATGGTGCGCCGCTACAACACCGACGTTGAGTGCTACGGAGCCTACGTGCTCAACCTGAAAACGCAGCAGGTGAGAACATTCCTTGCAAAGGTAACGGCGCTGGCCACCGGCGGCACGGGCAACGTTTACCACACCACCACCAACCCCCCCGTGGCCACCGGCGACGGCGTGGCCATGGTCTACCGCGCCAAAGGGGTGGTTGAAAACATGGCCTACATGCAGTTCCACCCCACCGCGCTCTACACCCCCGGCGAGCGTCCCTCGTTCCTCATAAGCGAAGCCATGCGCGGCTTTGGCGCTGTGCTCCGCACGCAGGACGGCAGGGAGTTCATGCAAAAGTACGACGAGCGCGGGCCGCTGGCGCCGCGCGACATCGTGGCGCGAGCCATCGACAACGAAATGAAAACGCACGGCCACGACTTCGTTTACCTCGACGTGACGCACAAGGAGGCCGACGAAATCATCCGCCACTTCCCGAACATCTACAAAAAATGCCTCTCCGTTGGGATTGACATTACTAAGGAGCTTATTCCGGTAGCGCCGGCCGCCCACTACCTGTGCGGCGGCGTGCGCGTGAACATGGACGGCCTCTCGTCGATACGAAACCTCTACGCCATCGGCGAAACCTCGTGCACGGGGCTGCACGGAGCTAACCGCCTTGCCTCCAACTCGCTCATAGAGGCTGTGGTGTACGCCGACCGAGCGGCTCAACATTCGCTGGAATGTGTGAAGGGCATTGCGCTGCAGGACGGCATCCCCGATTGGGACTACGAGGGAACGTCGCACCCGGAGGAGATGGTGCTCATTACGCAAAGCTACCGCGAGGTGCAGCAAATCATGAGCTACTACGTGGGCATTGTGCGCTCCAACATTCGCCTTGAGCGGGCTTTTGCCAGGCTCGGCATCATCCACAGGGAAACCGAGCGACTCTACCGCACCTCAACGCTGACCCAAAACCTGTGCGAGCTGCGCAACCTCATCCAGATAGGATACCTCATCATCAAGGAGGCCAACGCAATGCGCGAAAGCCGCGGGCTGCACTACTCCATTGACTATCCACCCAAAAAAGCGCAGGCGTAACGCCGCGCTGCTACCGCTATGGCAAAAAAGCCCTTTTCGTACACGCTTGCCGAGCTGCACCGCGCCGCCGCCCACCTGCTCCGGCAGCTGGGCGAGCACAGGGTGCTGGCCTTTTATGGCGACATGGGAGCAGGAAAAACCACCCTCATCAGGGAGCTGTGCCGCGCGCTGGGCGTGACGGACAACGTCACCAGCCCTACGTTTGCGCTCGTCAACGAGTACCGTACCGCCAACGGCGAAAAGATTTTTCACTTCGATTTTTACCGCATCAAAAAGCTGGAGGAAGCCTACGACTTGGGCTACAACGAGTACTTCGACAGCGGCTGCCTTTGCCTCATAGAGTGGCCGGAGCTGGTGGAGGAGCTGCTTCCTGACGACGTGCTGCGCATCCGCCTCGACGCGCCGGAGGCTGAGGTGCGCACGCTGTGCGTGGAGTAACCCCTACGCTATCTGTTCGTCTTTGGAAAAAAGGGAACGCTGAAAAATCAGCAGGTAGAAGACGCTACAGGTGATGGCAGCGTCGGCAAGGTTGAAGATGGGGCGAAAGAAGGTGAACGGCTCGCCCGCATTGAACGGAAACCACGACGGGTAGGTGGTTTGAATGACGGGGAAGTAGAGCATGTCTACCACCTTTCCAAACCCGAAAGCCTCGTAGCCGCCCTCCGCAGGGAAGAGCTGCGCCACCTGCGTGTAGGTCGAGGCGCTGAAGATAACCCCGTAGAAAAGGCAGTCGATGAGGTTGCCCAGCGCGCCGGCGCACATGGCCGACAGCCCAAGCACCAGCCCTGTGGGCGCTTTACGACGAATTTGCCGCCACGTAAACCACGCGAGAATACCGATAAACACCACCCTTGCCAGCGTAAGCAGCAGCTTGCCGGAGCTGCCGAAAAGTTCTATCCCAAAAGCCATGCCGGGGTTTTCGGTGAAATGAATGAGTACCCTGTCACCAATGATGCTGATGGACTCGCGTAGCGCCATGTGCGTTTTTATCCAGATTTTGAGTACCTGGTCGGCCACTATGATAAGCGTCACCAGCAGCACAGATTTTTTAAGAAGGCTCATGCTATTATTGGGCTTGCGTGTAGTGCGGAATATCCTGTTGTACAATTTGTTATCTTCTGGTTTTGGCCTCCATGCTCAGCGTAGCGTGCGGCACGGCGCGCAGCCTGTCAACAGGAATCAGCTTACCGGTTTCGCGGCAGATGCCGTAGGTTTTGTTCTCGATGCGCACAAGCGCCGCCTCGAGGTGCTTGATGAACTTCTGCTGGCGCTCGGCCAGCTTGCTCGACTCCTCCTTCGAGAGTGTTGCCGCGCCCTCCTCCAGCACCTTGAAGGTAGGCGAGGTGTCGGAGGTATCGTTGCTGTTGCTCTGTAGGATAACCTCGCGCAACGTTTCGTAGTCCTTCCGCGCCTTTTCCAGCTTGTCTAAAATAAGCGCCTTAAATTCGACCAGCTCTTCGTCCGAATACCGCGTTTTTGCTTTTGTTTCATTTTGTTTCATAATCCGACAATCCTTTTAAAAAGTCCGCTAAGATAGCAATTATTTGCACAAGTACAAAACCGTCGAGAAATTTGGTTTTTGGCCAACCCTTTTTTGAGGCGCTGCGAAAGCTTGCGTTGTGTAATTTGTAGCAGAAAAAATCTCGCTATGCGCCATTTAACGAGCTAAACCCGAATGCTGCAAGGAATCGCCGCCCAAGCGCGGGAGTGGAGCACAAAGATATTTTCCAACCCCCCTGGCTCGCGCGCCATGCTTTAGTCGACAGGTGTGAAAAAATTAGTATCTTTGCACCGGCGTAAGCCCTGCGAGGCAGGGTCAACCTCCTGCAAGCCCCGCAGAGCGGGGGATACGAAAAAAATCCATGCTTGCAGGTAATTTTTTTGTGCATCAACTCAGAGTTCAAAGATGATAAACTTCCAGCACATTTTCGACAAGTTCAACGATATGACCATTATGGTCATCGGAGACGTGATGGTCGATTCCTACCTGTGGGGCAAGGTGAGCCGCATTTCGCCGGAAGCGCCGGTACCCATTCTTGCCAGCGCGCGGTGCGAACACCGTTTGGGCGGAGCTGCCAACGTTGCGCTCAACTTGCAGGCGTTAGGCGCAACGCCGCTGCTCTGCTCCGTCGTTGGGAACGACGGAGAGGGCGAAACTTTTGCCAAGCTGCTGAGCGCAAACGGCCTTACCCAGCTGGGAATGTTGACGGACAGCACGCGCATAACCACCACCAAAACCCGCATCATTGCCGGCACTCAGCAGCTCCTCCGCATTGACGGCGAAACCACCAAGCCGCTGCACGAAGGGCTGGAAAAGGCGTTTTTTGCGCGGATAGAGCAGCTCATTGCAAGCGAAAAAATTGATGCTATCATTTTTGAAGATTACGATAAAGGCTCTATTACGCCCAACATCATAAGCTGGGTGGTAACTCTGGCCAACCTCCGAAAAATTCCTACGCTGGTAGACCCCAAGAAGCGAAACTTTTTGGAGTACAAAAACGTGACGCTGTTCAAGCCCAACTTCTACGAGCTGTGCGAAGGGCTAAAGGTGGATGTTGACCGGCAGAGCTACGACTCCATTTTTGAGGCGGCGAAAAAAATTAACCGGCAGCTGAACGTGCGCTACGCTATGGTTACGCTTTCCGAGCGCGGCGTTCTCGTGTCCGACGGCGAGCAGTACACCGCCACCTCGGCCGAGCTGCGCAACATCATCGACGTTTCGGGCGCAGGCGACACCGTGATTAGCGTGGTGAGCCTCTGCCTGGCGGCGGGCATGGCCATTGCTCCGGCGGCTATGGTGGCCAACCTCGCCGGCGGGCTGGTCTGCGAAAAGGTGGGCGTTGTGCCAATCGACAAAAAGCTCCTGCTGGACGAGTGCATCAAAAAGCTGGCGTAGCCCGCCGCCACAGCAAGAAATGCTCATCCAAGCTGATTTTTGAAGTAGAGGCCGTGCCAAATTTAGCAGCCCTCTCTATAAATATGTCGAAAATATTTCGGATAGATTGCCGCATGTTGTAGCCGAAAGGCTGCGTGCTTGCGGAATTTCTTCCCAAAACCAAAAAAAATTACACTCGCATGAAAGTAGGAATAGTTGGTGCAGGAAACATGGGCGGCGCTATTGCCCGTGGCCTGCTGCAATCCAAAGCGCTTGAGCCGGACGACCTTTATTTGGCAGACATTCGTCAGGAGCTGTTGCAGCCCTTTGCCGCGCTGGGCGCAAACACCTCTACCCGCGGCGTTGATGCTGTTGCAAAGGCCGACGTGGTGGTCATTGCCGTAAAGCCTTGGATAGCGATGGAGACGCTGCACAAGTTGCGTCCGGCGTTTCGTCCGCAAGCCATAGTGGTTTCCGTCGCGGCAGGCGTCACGCTGGGGCAAATGAGGACGGAGGCGCAGGGGCTGCCCACCTTCCGAGTTATCCCCAACATTGCCGCTGTAGCCGGACAGAGCATGACCTTTGTGGCCTCGGACAGCGCGAGCCGCGAGCAGGAGCAGGCGACGCTTGCGCTGTTTGCCGGGCTGGGTAAAACCATGCTCATCCCCGAAAGCCAGATGGCGGCCGCCACAGCCCTGTCGAGCTGCGGCATAGCCTACGCCATGCGCTACATCAGCGCCAACATGAGGGCGGGCGTAGAGCTGGGCTTCTCGCCGGATGTTGCCAAAGAGATTATGCTGCAAACGCTGCAAGGCGCTGTTAGCCTGCTCGCGCAGTCGGGCGAGCACCCCGAAGCGGAAATTGACAGGGTGACCACCCCCAAAGGGTTGACCATAAAAGGTATTAACCAGCTGGAGCATGGCGGTTTTACGAGCGCCATTATCAACGCTGTAAAGGCCGCCATGCAGGTGAGCAGCTGAGAGCTGCCGCACGATGCGCGGAGCGCGTTTTGCTGACCATATACTACGCCGTCCGTTTTGCCTTCGGGCGGCACGGGCAATTTTTATGAAATCCGACAATCGTGCAAAAAGCGTGCAACGACCGCAAAAAAACCATTAACCATTGATTATCAACTTTTAACATGCGTGTTACCATAAAAATAGGCAGCAACGTGCTCACCCGCTCCGACGGAACGCTGGATGCGGAGCGTCTCGAGGATTTGGTGGGGCAAATTGTCCTGCTGCGCAAGCATGGGGTGGAGGTTATTGTGGTCTCGTCGGGGGCGGTGGCCTCCGGGCGCAGCGAGATTAAGCCGCGCAAGAAGCTGGACGCTGTGCAGGCGCGCCAGCTCTTCTCCGCCGTGGGGCAGGCAAAGCTCATCAACCGCTACTACGACCTGTTCAGCAGGCATGGCCTTTGCTGCGGGCAGGTGCTCACCACCAAGGAAAACTTCCGCTCGCGCCGCCACTACCTCACCATGCAGGGGTGCATTGCCGCCATGCTGGACAACGACGTTATCCCCATCGTGAACGAAAACGATACCATCTCCGTTACCGAGCTCATGTTTACCGACAACGACGAGCTGTCGGGGCTTATCAGCGAGCTGATGCAGTCTGAGGCGCTCGTCATCCTCAGCAACGTCGACGGCGTTTACAGCGGCACGCCGGGCAGCCCGGGCGCAGAGGTCATCCGCGAGGTCAGCGGAAGGCAAAAGCTGGAGCGGCACATCTCCTCCCGAAAATCTGAGTTTGGGCGCGGCGGGATGCTCACCAAGGCGGGCATTGCGCAGAAGGTTGCCGCCGCCGGCATTGCGGTTTACATAGCCAACGGCAGGCGCAGCGGCATCCTGCCCGACCTCGTTTTGGGAGAAAAAAAGCCCCTCTGCACGCTGTTTGTTCCCAAGCCCAAGGCCACATCGAGCGTCAAGCGATGGGTAGCCAACGCCGAGGCGTTTGCCAAAGGCGCTATTGTGGTCAACGAAGGCGCAAAGGAGGCGCTGCTGCAAAAGACGGCAAGCCTCCTGCCCGTTGGCGTTGTGCGCATCGAGGGCGAGTTTGAAAAGGACGACGTGGTGAAAATTTTGGACGAAAGCGGGGCGCAGCTGGGCGTGGGGCGCGTAACGACCGGCAGCGTCAGGGCGCGGCAAACGATGGGCAAAAAGGGCGAAAAAGAGCTGGTGCACTACGACTACCTCCACCTAAGCTGAGCACGGTGTACGGGTATGCGGAGCAGGGGAATCTTCTCCTCCAATCCACCGACGACGTTCACCCTAATGATTCGCAAATAATAAAATATATGGGTGCAGCGCGACGCTCCTGCGCATTCACCAGACCTTGCCTTTTGCCCTAATTATCACCACCACTGCTACAGGCGGCAGGGCAGGCATCGTTGATATATAGCGGATTGTATATATTTTTAGGTCTGGAAAAGTTAAATTACTTTGCATAGTAAATTATTTAACTAAATAGCGGCGAGCGGTCATGCTATCTACTCCAATAGTGCTTATCTTTGCAGGATTATGCGTTACACATTTTAAATATCAAATAAACACTAAATGATGAGAAGATTACTTCTATGTGCTGTTACTACCGTTGCCTTTGGCGGCTACGTCTGCGGACAACGAGCAAAAGAAGATGCTGCGCCTCCGCTCAAGGAGTGGCAGGATGTTTCGATAACCAGCGTCAACCGCCTGCCCATGCGGGCAAGCGCGTTTGCCTACGAAACGCAGGCGTTGGCCGAAGGGCGAAAAAAAGAAAAATCGAGCTACTTCCTCTCGCTCAACGGCACGTGGAAGTTCAAGTGGGTGGAAAACCCCTCGCTACGTCCGGTGGAGTTTTACAAGGATTCTTTCGACGTGTCGAAGTGGGATAACTTTCAAACGCCCGCCAACTGGGAGTTCAACAACACAGGCAAAACCTACGGATACCCCATCTACGTGAACCACCCGTTTGAGTTCGGAGCGCACTACTCCAAGCTCGACCCCAACAGGCTGGTGGAAAACATCCCGTCGGACTACAACCCCGTAGGCTCGTACCGCCGCACGTTCACCCTCCCGCCGTCGTGGGACGGGCGGCAGGTGTTTATCCATCTGGGAGCGGTGAAGTCGGCTTTCTACATCTGGGTCAACGGGCAGTACGTGGGGTACAGCGAGGACTCGAAGCTGGAGGCGGAGTTTGACGTTACCCCCTACCTGCGGGCGGGCGAAAATACGGTAGCCCTTGAGGTTTACCGGTGGAGCATTGCCAGCTACCTCGAATGTCAGGATTTTTGGCGCATATCGGGCATCGAGCGCGACATTTACCTGTACTCAACCCCCAAGCTGGACATCCGCGACTTTAAAGTCATCAGCAAGCTGGACGAAAGCTACAAAAACGGTATTTTCAACCTGTCGGTGGAGGTGAACAATTACAGCCGGAAGAAAAATGAAGAAACCGGCGTGCCCGTCAAGGTGAACGCGCGGCTGGTGGACGCCGACGGAAAAAACGTTGTTGACCTCCTCACGGAGAATAACGTCTCCGGCGCAAAAAGTACGCTTACGCTCGACGCTAACATTCCGAACGTAAAGGCGTGGTCGGCAGAGATACCCAACCTCTACACGCTTTACATTACGCTGCAAAACACCGACGGCGCAACGCTGGAGGTAATTCCCGTGCGCGTGGGCTTTCGCACCGTCGAAATCAAAAACGCTCAGGTGCTGGTCAACGGGCAGCCCGTCTACATTAAAGGCGTAAACCGCCAGGAGCACAGCGCGCTGACGGCGCACGTTGTCTCTGAGGCCGACATGCGCAAGGACATCGAGCTGATGAAGCAGCTCAACATCAACGCCGTGCGAACATCTCACTACCCGGTTGCTCCCCTGTTTTACGAGCTGTGCGACGAGTACGGAATTTACGTTTGCGACGAGGCCAACATCGAATCGCACGGCATGTACTATAACTTGGATAAAACGCTGGGCAACAACTACCGCTGGCTAAAGGCGCACCTCGACCGCGTGATGCGCATGTACGAGCGCGACAAAAACTACCCCTGCGTCACCTTCTGGTCAATGGGCAACGAAGCCGGCAACGGCTACAACTTCTACAACGCCTACATGACGCTGAAAAAAGCCGACCCTACCCGCCCTGTGCAGTACGAGCGAGCCGTGCACGAGTGGAATACAGACATTTACGTGCCGCAATACCCCAGCCCGGGAACTTTCCGCTGGTACGGCGAGCGCCTCACCGACCGCCCCATGATTGCATCGGAGTACGCCCACGCTATGGGCAACAGCCTCGGCAACTTCAAGGAGTACTGGGAGGTTATTGAAAACCCGAAGTACCCCACCGTGCAGGGTGGCTTCATCTGGGACTGGATTGACCAGGGGTTGCAGGTTACGCGCAACGGCAAGACGTTCTACGCCTACGGCGGCGACTTTGAGCCTGCATCGGTGTTCGAGGGCAAGGGCAACGACCGCAACTTTTTGATAAACGGTATGATATATCCAGACAGAACGCCCAACCCGGGGGCATACGAGGTGAAAAAGGTGTACCAGAACATCGGGACTGCGCTTGCGAGCAGCGCAGACTGCGAAGTAGCGGTAACGAATAAGGCGTTCTTCCGCGACCTGAGCAGCTACTACCTCGCGTGGGAGCTGCTGGAGGACGGCGTGCCCGTGCAGTCGGGGCGGGTGGACAACCTCAGCGTAGCTCCGCGGCAAACGGCGCGGCTGAAGCTGCCCGTTACCTACGCCCGACAGCCGTCAGGCAAGGAGTACTTCCTCAACGTAAGCTACAGGCTGAAGGCCGCCGAGCCTTTCCTGCCCAAGGATTTTGCGGTTGCCGACGAGCAGTTTGCCCTTTCGACATTTGTGCCGCCCGCCATTGCGCCGTCGGCTGCGCCGCTCACGGCAACGCAAACGGCAACGGAGTGGACGGGAAAAGGGAAAAACTTTTCGGTGACGTTTGACTTGTCGGCAGGCGTTATCAAGAGCTACGTATACAACGGCCGGAAGCTGATAGGCAGCGGCGGCGGGCAAATTAACTTCTGGCGACCCATGACCGACAACGACCACGGCGCACAGCAGAACGACAAGCTGCGCGTGTGGCACGATGCGGGCAAAACGGAGCCGGCGTCGGTGACGGTTACCCAGGAGGGCGCGGCCTACAGGATTGTGTCCGAGAAATCGCTGCTGGGCGGCGACGCCAAGCTTACGCAAACCTACACCGTTGACGGCAGCGGCACGATAGCGGTGGAAAACCGCTTTGAAAAAATCAAGGGCGAATACCCCATGATGCCGAAGTTTGGCGCGTGCTTTGTCGTTCCCAAGCAGTACGGCAACCTGACCTACTACGGCCGCGGGCCTTGGGAAAACTACATAGACCGCTGCTACTCGGCCAACGTTGGCCTGTACAGAAGCACGGTGGACGAGCAGTTTTTCCCCTACGTCCGTCCGCAGGAAACCGGCAACAAAACCGACGTGCGCTGGCTCACGCTGACCGACAAGAAGGGGAACGGGTTGAAGATAACGGGCGAGCTACCCGTAGAGTTCTCGGCGCTGTTCTACTCCATCGACGACTTAGACCCCGAAAAGGACAAAAACCAGCACCATGCCGGCGAGCTGACTAAGCGCAGCGAGGTGTACCTCAACGTAGACTTCCGGCAGATGGGTGTGGCCGGCGTCAACAGCTGGGGGGCGCTGCCGCTGGAGCAATACCGCGTAAAGTACGATTCGTACCGGTATGCGTACTTTATTCAGCCTGTAAAATCAAAGTAGGGCTTCCCGTAGTGGATGCTCAAAAATTTATGTGGCTTTGCAGGCAGCATAGTTAATCCAAAATTCACACTATCAATCTTTCTAAAAAATTTAAAATCAAAAAAAGCAATGACAAAGAAAATTTTATTGTTCGGATGCGCTGCGCTCTGCGCGACCACCCTTTTTGCCCAGAAGGGAAAGACGGCAAACATTATTCCCCTGCCGGAAAAATGTACGCTCAAATCGGGCGAATTTGTGGTTAACCCGCAAACAAAAATAGCGCTGATTGGCGGCGGCGAAAACCAACAGATGCAGTACGCCGTGGCAAGGCTGAACGAGCTGCTCGGCACGGCAGCCGGATTTTCGCTGCCGGTGGTGGCAAGCGGTGCAGGCAACAACACGATAACATGCACGCTCAACCCAAAAATAAAGAGCGACGAGGCCTACACGCTTTCGGTGAAGCCGAACAAAATTCAGGTGCAGGCCAAAACGCCCCAGGGAATTTTTTATGCCATGCAGACCATTCGCCAGCTGCTGCCGCCACAGATTGAGGGCAAGCAGCAGGCGAGCGACGTAAAGTGGGCTATCCCCTGCATTGAGGTAGAGGACGCGCCGCGCTACATCTACCGCGGGCTACACCTCGACGTAGGCCGCCACTTCATGAGCAAGAACGAGGTGATGCAGTACATCGACCTGCTGGCCTACCACAAGATGAACACATTCCACTGGCATCTGACGGAAGACCAGGGCTGGCGGATTGAAATAAAGCAGTATCCGAGGCTCACAACGGTGGGCGCATACCGCAACCGCACGCTCAAGGGCGCCTACGTTGCCCCCGAAAAGCGGCAGTGGGACAACACCCGCTACGGCGGATTCTACACGCAGGACGACGTGAAGGAGGTGCTCGCCTACGCCGAGAAGCGGTTCGTGACGGTTATCCCCGAAATTGAGCTGCCCGGTCACGCGGTGGCTGCGCTGACCGCCTACCCGCGCTACTCCTGCACCGGAGGACCATTTGAGGTGGAAGGCTTGTGGGGTGTGCACAACGATATCTTCTGCCCCAGGGAAGAAACGTTTACTTTCCTGGAAAACATCCTCACGGAGGTTGCCGACCTTTTCCCCTCAGAGTACATCCACATTGGCGGCGACGAAGCCCCCAAACGCCGCTGGGAGCGCTGCCACGCCTGCCAGGAAAGAATAAAAAAGGAAGGCCTGAAAAACGAGCACGAGCTGCAAGCCTACTTCATCACCCGAATTGAAAAGTTCCTTGCCACCAAGGGAAAGAAAATTATAGGCTGGGACGAAATCCTTGAAGGCGGCATTTCGCCAAGCGCCACCATCATGTACTGGAGGGCAAGGGAGAGCGACACGTCCGTTACTGCTGCTGTGCGCCGCGGCAACAAGGTAATCATGACGCCCAACTCTCACGCCTACCTCGACTACTATCAGGCAAACCCCAAGACTGAGCCTCACACCATAGGCGGATACCTGCCGATATGGAAGGTGTACGAATACGAGCCTTCGCTGCCGGGGCTAACGCCAAAGGAAGCCGAGCGGGTGCTGGGATTTCAGGGCAACGTGTGGACAGAGTACATGGCCACGTTTGACCGCGTCCTCTACATGGCCTACCCACGCGCCGCTGCCGTTGCCGAGGTTGGGTGGTCGCCAAAGGCAAAGCGAAACTACGATAACTTTCAGGAACGCCTGATGGAGGTGATGAAGCGCTACAGCGCCATGGGCATTAACTACAATCGCACGTTCCTCACCGAAGACAGAACGGCAAAGAAGTAGCGCAGCCGCACGGAGCTGCGCGCAGCAGAATTGCCGGAACACAGAGAGAACATTAATTTTTTTATCCAAACACTTTATAATTTAAACTGCAAAAACAAAACACAAATGAAACACACTAGATTTACTACACTTGCGCTGGGTCTGCTGCTGGCAGGCACGACGCTCAACTCTTGCAAAAAGAGCGACATGATCACGGTGGCAGAGCCTGCACGCCCTGCCGGACAAACCGACGTGCTCCAGCTGACGTGCGACCCGATACCAACCGTCCGCGTTGGATTCATCGGGCTGGGCATGAGAGGCCCCAGCGCCGTCAACCGCTTTACCTACATCGAAGGGGTAGAAATAAAAGCAATCTGCGATTTGGAGCAGTACAACCTCGACCGCGTTCAGGACAATCTGGCCAAAAGGAACTTCCCCAAAGCCGACGAGTACATCGGCGAGGAAGCCTGGAAGCAGGTTTGCGAGCGGGACGACATCGACCTGATTTACATCTGCACCCACTGGGAGGCGCACACGCCCATGGCGGTTTACGCCATGGAGCACGGCAAGCACGTGGCCATTGAGGTGCCCGCCGCGCGCACCATCGACGAGTGCTGGCAGCTGGTCAACACCGCCGAAAAAACCCGCAGGCACTGCATGCAGCTCGAAAACTGCTGCTACGACTTCTTTGAAATGGCAACGCTGAACATGGCTCAGCAGGGCGTATTCGGGGAGGTGGTGCACGTAGAGGGCGCATACATCCACGACCTGAGAGAGCTTAACTTCAACGAGCGCCTCAGCTCTTCGGAGTCTTTCCGGCCGGGCGAAGGAAAAGTGGGCGAGAGCGAAACGGTGAAGCGTCCAGGGCTAAAAGGCTACTGGAACTATTGGCGGCTGAAGGAAAACAAGGAGGGTAACGGCAACATATACCCCACGCACGGCTTAGGCCCCATTTGCCAAATCCTGAACATCCACCGCGGCGACAAGATGGAGTACCTCGTTTCCCTCTCCTCCGACCAGTTCAACATGACGTCCTACGCCAAAGAGCGCTTCGGCGAAAACTCGGAGCAGGCAAAGGATACCTACAAGCAGGGCGACATGAACACCACGCTGGTGAGAACCGCCAAGGGCAAGTCCATCCTGATTCAGCACGACGTGGCCAGCCCGCGCCCCTACAACCGCCTGCACACGGTGTCGGGCACGAAGGGCTTTGCCCAGAAGTATCCTGAGCGTTCCATTGCCTTAGAGCCAAACGCCCACAAAGCCCTAAGCCCGGAAAGGAGAGACAGCCTGCTAAAGGCTTACGCGCACCCCATTGTACAGGAGGTGGGTGATTTTGCAAAGACCGTAGGCGGGCACGGCGGCATGGACTTCATTATGGACTACCGCCTGGTACACTGCCTGCGCAACGGCCTGCCGTTAGACCAGGACGTGTACGATGCAGCAGAGTGGTCAGCCATTACGGAGCTCTCCAAGATTTCCGTTGCCAACAGCTCGGCGCCGGTCAAAGTTCCCGATTTCACAAGGGGAGCATGGAACAAGCTGAAAGGCTTGCAGCTGGCAAAGTAGAGGCTTAATTAATTGCAGATAGCAGGCCGTAGGTCATAAGTTCGCTCCAAAGCAGCTTATGGCTTACGGCTTGTTATTTATTAGCAGTACGACAACCACCATCCTTTCCTCTTCCCCACGCGCGCCCCCGTCATTCCGACGCTTCGCGCGCGAGGCACGAGCAAGCGGAGCGGAGGAACCTCCGCCCCTACCCGCGACAACGTGCGGGGCGAAACACCGGCAGCGCGCATGGAATAAGGGAAACTGGAGAAAAGTACCACGTCGGCAATCACCGTAAATCGCCCGAATCAAAAAAACCACAGTTCAGACAAAGCCCGCGTCAGCTACAGTCTGAGGCTCCTCCGCTTCGCTACGGAATGACGGGGGAGGGGCGCGCGGTGGGAGGAGGAGGAATGAGGCGGAAGTAGCGTAAAAGTTTGTACGTACCCCTGCATTATTTACATTTACAATTCACAATTCATGACGATTTATTTTGTTTGTTGAAAATTTTTTTCTACATTTGTACATCACTTTGATTTCTACACCAAATGAAATGCAACAGCGCCATAAATTCGGGGGCAATTTTGTTTGCTCCTGCTCTCGCTGAGGATGCTTGCGGAGATGCTTCGTGTAGCCTGTCGGCTGTGGCCGGCTGCGTTGTATTTCAGTCAACCAAAATTCACACATTCACACACATTAAAAGTGTGCGTGTTCGCGCCCACTACAATGACACAAATACCACATATATATACTCCCCACAAAGGGTGAGAAACCCCTTTAACATCAGCTACAATGAATATGTCGTCAATATGTTACATATACCGGATGGGGATGACAGCGTCTAAAAATGGGAGGTAGCTATACCTCCATTTTGCCGTCCCTCCGTCCGGACGTAAAAAAATGCTCTTTGATGTGTTGGCTTACACGTGAAATTACCACAGTATAATTTACCAGTATAACCATACCTGCATGGATACCTCTCTTCCCTGCTTTGTTCCGAATTTTTCGCAAAGCCTACCCCAAGCGCAGCGGAGGAACCTCAGCCTCTTACCGTCGACGACGAGCGGAGGTTTGGTGCATTGCCCGCTCGCGGCGAAATGGCGGCGGTATCAAAAGTCCAAGCGTTGCAGAAAGCAGGGGGTGAGCTCCGGAATCTTTGAATTTTACGTGTAGGCCTTCTCAAAATCAAAAGTTAAAGCCTGTGTGCTTCTATAGTTTGTTGCCTATTAATGGAGTATGAATTGAAATTAAAATGAAAAAAAATATTACCCTTAGATTTTTGCTTGCTGCGCTTTTGCTTGGCGTGGCACAGACGGCATGGGCTGCTATTAACCCGCCGGACGTCACCAAGCAGCCCTCCGACGGAACCTCTACAAAGGGGGCTACGATACGCCTGTTCGTAAACGCCAGCAGCGCCGACGGTGGCTACCTGACCTACCAATGGTATCGTTCAATACAATACGCAACCGCTCAGGTCGACAGAAGCGCAGTAACAGGATCCCCATTGCAGGAGGGCACAAGGGCAACGTTGACCACAGAAACACTCCCGAACGCGGGATACTACTACTACTGGGTGGTAGTTACCAACCATAAGAATGGGCAAGTAGCCTCTACTACGAGCGATACGGCGGAGGTTAAGGTGGTGGATAGGGAGCTACTCGACCATTTGACAAATGGAGATTTTCAAACCTACGCATCGTTACCCGACTATCCTGCTAAAAACTCCGAGTTCCAGACATGGAACAGAATGCCCGACTGGAATACGACGCATTATTATGACGCTAATCATACCTTCGCCGGTAAGCAACTTCAGCTGTTTGGGGGCTATAGCTCCATTCCGACTAGCATACCTGCAGGCAGTACGGGTGTTGCGCCGACTAACATCTGGGTCGAGTTGTGCAACTATGCCCCTTCTTCCATTTATCAGGAAATTGTGGCTCCGGCGGGTAAGATTTACGAATGGAGCCTCACTCACGGAAGATATGGTAATACATCTGAAAACAAGGACGTTATGGCGGTAATTATAGGGCCTGCCATAAATTCTCCCGCCGACTACAACACGTCGCTTAGCAACAACGGAACTTCCGTGCAGAACAGATACGAGAGCGGCGTGTCGTGGCATGCTAGCAGCCAAAACTTCGACGGCAGGAATAAATATGACGAAAACTGGACGGATGATTACCCCTATGGCAAAGATACTGAGTCATACTTCCGCGATATTGTGTTGGCTTTGCTCAGAAAGCTGAAGAACGACGACAACTACCCAGCAAATAAGGTATCGGATCTGAAAGATTATCCAGGGGAGTCGTTCGTGCAGGAGTTCAACGGGAATAACTACTATATTTACATTTGCTCTTCGACTCCCACAATAGATCAAGGTGGTGTCCACTATAAGGGTGTATACTCGCTGCCGGAGGCGTCAAACGTCAACGTTTTCGGGTTTGTCTCGGTACATTCGCAAGACGGTGCCTTTGGCAACCATCTCGACGACGTTGTTTTTCAATCGGGCAAGCCGATAAGCGCGGATAAGGAGGTATCGTACACGGCGGCGGGACTGACGACGCTGACGGTGGAGCCGGAGGCGGGCTTTGTGTACGGGATAGTGGAGCTGGATGGGTCAACGCCGCGTCGACAGGCTTCCGTGAAGGCGACGTACATAAAAGAAGGAGGGACGGGCCAGCCGGATGTGAAGAAGGATATTACTCCGAACAGCGGCGGGTGGTACGAGTACGACGCCGCCCTTGCTGCTGGAGGTACGATTACGTTTAGCGGTTTGACGACGGGCAAGACGTACCGGATAGTGGGGATACCGAAGGGAGCGGTGAACGCAGACTTGGGAGTAAACGAGCGCCCGGAGAATGTGCTGGACGAGGGTTACTACTTTGAGGAGCGGCTGGTGCCGGCGGGAGGAGAGGATGTGTGGAACGTAGAGGTTGGGGTAGTTAACGTTAAAGGGGGCTGCAGCGGCGGCGGTGGAGTCGACAGCCTTCGGGGTCAAGTGGTGGTGGTGAACGCGCGGGCGGACGTGGAGTATGCGCTGGTGGACAGCGTGGGCGGGAGCGTGGCGGTTGTTGCGGGCTGCGAGTGGATGCCAGGCCGTAGCGGACGGGTAGCATTCAACCACCTGCGGACGGGAGCGGTGTACTACCTGGTAACGCGGGGGACAGACTACTCGACGGTGGACTACGCGACGGCGGCGTTGTCGGGTATCGTTCGGGTGGAGCTGCCGGCGTGGGCAGAGGGGACGCAGCGCAGCCATCCGCTGGTGGCGGGAGGAGCCGAGGGATCGAAGCTTCGGATTCGAATGGCCTACGCGGGAGGAGTAAAAGCTTACGCCATTGATAATAGTAGCTGTTCTTCGTGGACTACTCATGACAAAAGTAAAGATAAGGTAAAAGAGGAGGGGGACGATTACAGCGTGGAGTTTGAAGTAAAGATTACTGCAAAGGCCGATACGGTAGCCCGCATGGGGTATGTCGTGGTAGGAACATCCGCAGGTGGCTCATCTATGACGTGCTTTGACACGATATATATCCTTCAGCCTGGTGAGAGGTGCGTGGATCCGAAGCAGGACAATTCTGGGAAAGACTTTCGGATGGGTTTTATGGAGAATTCGCCGAGCGGGAAGTCGTCGCTGCAGCTGTACGCCACGACGAACTACAAGGGGGCAAAGGTGCAGGTGCTCGACGGGGAGGGGAATGTGCTGAGGAAGGACGTGTTTCTTGCTCAAAATGCGGTGGTGCAGGTGTACGACTCGAATGAAAAGTCGCCGGAGGAGCTGCGGAGGGAGGCGGGGTACAGCTACGCGTACCAGGAGGTTGGTCGGAAGTCGCTGTGGGTGACGTCGGACAGCGCGGTAACGCTGTACGCGTACAACGCACAGGAGACGACGTCGGAGCTAACGAACATCATGCCGGCGGCGGCTCTGGGAGACGAGTACTTCACGGTGTCGCACGGAGGAGTATCGCGTCCGGAGGAGGAGATACTGGTGGTGAGCGTGGAGGACAGCACGTGGGTGACGATAACGCCGTCGGGCCGGACGTATGGGCGGCTGAACGGGACGGAGAGCCGAGAGGGAGGTTTGTCGTACACTGTATTTTTAGATTCGGCGGGTTCGACGTACCTGATACGCGGACAGCAGGAGAGCGAGGGCTTTAGCCTGGAAGATTTGAGCGGGACGCACGTAAAAGGAAGCAAGCCGGTGGCGGTATTTTCAGGTAGCCGTTGCGCGCTGGTGGGCAGCGGGGAGGATTGCGCGACGTCGTGCGACCACCTGTTTGAGCAGATGCTGCCGCTGCGGGCGTGGGGAAGCGAGTACGCGCTGGTGACCACGTCGCTGCCGAGCAACCTGTACCGGATAGTGGCGTCGCAGGACAGTACGGAGGTGGAGGTTACAGACAACGACGGAAAGGTAAATACGGTGGAGCTCCACCAGGGGGAATCAGCGCTGTATCGGCTCACGGAGCAGCGGTTGCCTGGAGGGACGACGACGAAGCCGGGGTACGCGCACATAAGGGTGAATGGAGAGAATGCGTCGAAAAAGCCGGTGCAGGTGGTGCTGCTGTCGGAATCGTATGGGTGCTTAGGAGAGGAGGGGAACAGGAAAGACGACGGCGTTGGGGATCCGTTTTTGGCGGCGCTGGGCCCGGTGGACAGGGGAATATTTGAGGCCACGTTTGCGCCGGTGAAGCTGTGGAGCAAGGGGGGCAATAGCAACAACGAGAAGGATAAGCACTACGTAACGGTGATAGTGAAGACGGAGCATAAGGAAAGCACGCTGGCGGAGTGGATGTCCAGGGGCAAGCCCGTAGATACGCTGAGGGGCTACCAGTGGGTTGAGATGGAGGGTACGGGCTACAGCTACTTCACCGCCGAGGTAGTGCAGAATAGGGACAACAACTACCGGCTGCGGAACCCGTACGGGTTTACGGCGTACGCGTACGGGTTTGGGTACTACGAGTCGTACGGTTACCTGATAGGGGCGCAGCTGGGGAGTCGTCAAACGGCGGGCGCCAAGACAGAAGCCCTCTGCTTTGGGGACGCCAACCATGGTCTGCCGGTGGGACAATACCAGCTTTCGTCCCCTTCGGAAATGGAGACGGTCGGGGCGAAGGACTACTACTGGTACGAGAGCTTGGAGGATTGGGGAGAGGGGAAGCCGGTATACACGCACGAAAAAATAGACTCTGGGCTTGTGATTAGGACAGATAGGGACACGACGTACACGTACTTTGTAAGCCGGGCGGGTCGGTGCGGGATACCATACCCGCAGCAGTACACGATACAGGTGCGTCCGCTGCCCAAGATCGACGTAGTGAAGCAGAGTGAAAAGTGGGGAGATGATACGGTGGAGGTGTGCCTGGATGCGCCGTACACGGGGGACTACTGGGCGCGTCCGGAGGGCGGTAGCTACAGCTACAGTGGTGGTACATTTGAACATGGTCTGGCCGGGGTAGGGTACCATAAGGTGAAGTACACGTACGAGGACAGTATCACCACCGGGTGCACCAACACGAAAGATATGTGGGTTTACGTAAAGACGCTGGATGTAGGGCCGTTCATGCGGGTGCTTGAAACGAACGGAGACACGATGCTGTGTGAAGGAGAGCAGGCAACGCTGTTTGTGGTGGGGGCTTCCGGCCGCACCTTCAAGTGGGACTATAGCGGCGACTCGATAGGGTCGAGCGACCGGTACGTGGTGAAGCCGGGCGCAAACGGATATGCGGCCGGAGGAGGCGTGTACAGCGTGCATGTGTCCAATACAGACGGGTGCAAGGTAGACCTTCAGACGAAGGTGACGGTAAAGACGCCGGTTAAGCCGGAGTTAGTATCGGATGTGATGTCGTTCTGCGTGGGGGGTAGCTACAGGCTCTGCGATACCCTGAAGGTGGCGCTGCCGCCAGGACAGGGGAAGGGGTACCGGTGGTACGCAGACGACTTGGCCAATGCCAACCTGATTCAGGGGGCCAACGAGTTCGAGTACAAAGTGCAAAACGAGAATTTGGCGGGCATACATAAGTACATTCTGGAGGTGCTGGACAGCATAGCAGGCCACCCGAAAGGAAAGGCGTGCCGAGCGCACGACGAGCTGATGATCACGGTGCACGATGCGGCGAAGAAGGCAGTAATACAGCACGATGGAAGTGGACAGGTGGCGGCGTACTGTGCCGGAGACTCGCTCAATCTAACGGCGGGGGCGGACAACGGAAACGGGAACACGTACGAGTGGTACAAGGACAACAACGGCCAGATAGTTCCGATGGGAAAGATGGGGTCAACGTTGTACGTGAAGGAGGGAACGTACTGGGTGAAAAGCATAAGCGAGTACGGCTGCGAGTCGGTGCTGCTGAGCGACTCGGTGGTTGTGGAGGAGAAAGATGTTCCGCATCAGCCCAGCATCAGCCTGGGGAATAGCGGCGATGTATGCGAAGGCAAGGGCACGGTGGAGGTTTTGGCGCATAAGCTACCGAGTGAAGTAGGAGACATAAGCTACCGGTGGTACACCTACCTGGGAGGAAATTTGTACAACCCGATTACGGCAGACGGCTCCGACAGCAGCTACCACGCGGCAGTCAATGGGATGTATACGGCGCTGGCGCAGTGGAAGCATGTGGATGTGGTGAACGGCGTGGAGAAGATATGCAACTCTTCCTACGGGACGCCAATAGAAGTTTTGCTGCATCCGATACCGCGTCAGCCCGAGGTGACGGGTAATAACCACATATGCGTAGGAGACAGCGTCACGCTGGTGGCGAAGCCAGGGGTGAACAGCACGCCGGTGCAGGAATACCGGTGGTTAAAGGGCAACGACACGCTGCATGGAATGGTGGCCGACACGTGCCGGGTGAAGCAGCGCTCGGGGTGGACGGTATACGGCGTGGTGGCGGTAACCGACAAGGGCTGCGAGTCGGAGGTCAAGGAGTACCGGGTACAGGTGCACGCACCCATCGTAAAGCTCGCCGTAGAGGGGAGCTCGCGCAGCGACACCATCTTTCCCATCTGCTACGGGCAAAAGGTGGTGCTCAATCCCGTGGTGACCGACAGCAGCGGCAGCAGCGTTACCGTCGCCAGGTACTACTGGTGGCTCCATTCATCTCCTCCCCCAACAAATATGCTGGTGGACAGCAGCAAGAGCGTCTATGAGGTAAACGACAACCTGCCGATGGGTCAACATGGCTACACGCTGAGAGTGAAGGACGTGAACGGGTGCGAGTCGCTCGTGAGCGACACGGTGACGGTCGATGTCCGGCAGACGCTATCACGGCCTCCACAGATAGAGGATATAGAGGTATGCGAAGGGGATAGCATAACGCTGCGGGCAACGCCCCATGACGCGTCGAGCTGGTACTATTGGTATCGAGGCCATGAGAGCCAGGAGATGGCGAAAAAAATGGGCGACAGCACGTACACGCTGACCGCTAAGGCGATGGTGACGGACAGCGGGAAGTACAGGGTAAAGATGGTAAACGCGCAGAATTGCGTGGTGGAGGGTAACGGACACGTGGTGGTGTACAGCGCGCCCGTGGCGCCGGAGATAATCCTGTCGTCGCAGGACTTGTGCAGCGGAGATTCGGTATGGCTATCGCTCGATACCAAAGAGCAGCTGGACAGTGGATGGAAGTGGTTCAAAAAAGTGGGCGGGAATGATAACCTGGTAAGTTCGGACGCAGACTTCTATGTAAAGGATTCTGGCCATTACACGGCGTCCTACCGGAACGTTCCTAAAGACGGGGGCTGCTGGTCTAAATGGAGCGATGCGGTGGAGATAAAGGTGCACCTCCTGCCGGGAGAGCCGAAGTTGAAAACGTATTTGGCTGGTGTGGCAGACAGCGTGGCGGTATGCGGGAGCGATACAATCAGCCTGCTGGCTTCATCGGTTGCAGCCACGGAGTCTTTGTACAAATGGTGGTACAGATTCCCGAGTGACAATCCCACGAAGTTCACGGAGTTGCCCCTCCTGAAGGGGGCGCGTGTGCTCGCGGATGCGACGTTGAGCGACGCGTACTTCGTGGCGCGCGCATACGCGTCGTACGACCGGCTGGGCGGGGGCGATAAGCTGGAGTGCCCGTCCGAAAAGATGAGCGCCCCCGTGCGGGTGGTGCGGAATATCGTACCGCCGCCGCCGCAAATTAGCGTTGTTGGAGCGCCCACGCGGTGCCTTGGCGACACGGTAACGCTGACGGTCAGCAGCATCGGGAATATAGTAAAGTTCAGCTGGTACAAGGATAACAACCCGATAACCGGTGGGACGGACACCTTGCGGGTGTCGCAGCTGGGGTCGTCCAGTTACACGGTAGAGGTTTTGAGCGCCGAGGGGTGCACGTCTCCGCGCAGCGCACCCATCGAGGTGAGCATAAAAAAACCGCTGGCATCCGCCGGCGTGGAGGGAGATACGGCAGTTTGCCACGGGGCCAGCATAACGCTGAGCGCCTCCTCCCCCAACAGCGACGGGATAGGCGACGTGTACATCTGGAGCCGGAACGACGGAGTTAAGGATACAATATCCGAGAGCCGCTACAAGGTGTGGGGAAGTGGCAACTCCTTGCAGGTGCAGCAGTACAGTTACACCCTCGTCGTAAAGGATCGCTACGGCTGCCAGTCGGAGAAGACCTCCCCGAGGGCGGTAACGTTTCTGCCGCTGCCGAATCTCACCGCCGTTCAGATAGACTCGGTATGTATCGGGGAGCGTGCGCTGCTCAAGGCGAAGCCTGGCGGCGCAGGCAGCTACCGGTGGTTTGTCTTAAGGAACAACTATACGTGGGAGGATGTTAATAACAACAAATTCGATTACGAGGTGTCGGATGTGAAGACGTCCCATGCCGGAACGTACAAGGTAGAGATGACGGGCAGCAACAATTGCGTGTCGGCGCTTACGGGCCAGCTGCGGGTGAACTCGCTGCCGTCCGATCCGGAGATAGAAGACGTGTTTGGCTACATCTGCCGTGGCGACTCGATTAGGCTGAATGTTGCGCTGCCGATGCAAGGTGTCAGCGGGTATGAGTGGAGGTTGAACGGAAACCTGCTCAACGGAGAGAAGAAAGAGTATGTTGTTGCCAAGGACAGTGGAGAGTATTCGGTGAGGAGCGTAAGCGAGCACGGATGCCGGTCGCAGGGTGCCGGTAAGAGGGAAGTAGTTGTCTACAAAAACCCCGATGTGCCGCTGCTTACGGATACGAATGTTAAGATATGCGAAGGAAAGACGGGCAGCGTAGGGGCGCGGGGGAATGCGACCTCCTACTGGTGGTACCGGGCCACTCCCGACGGGGCAGGTGGCTACAGTTACGACCCTGTTTTCATCGTAGGGCGCCACTACGAGGGGGCGAATTTCGAGGTGGAGGCTTACGGAATGAATGCTGGGGGCGTCTATGCGGCCAGGGCCTACGTCGACAATCTCATGCCGAGCAACACCGCCCTGCGGTGCACCTCCAACTACAGCTTAGTGAGCGAGGTGAAGATTCTTCCGCGGCCCGGGCAGCCCAGCCTGACGTACCTGCAGAGGAATGGTCAGCTGACGGACGGTAGAGCATGTGATGGCGAAGTGGTGACGCTAAAGGTCTCACCTCCAGCGCAAGGGGTTATATACCAGTGGTTAATAAATGGCGAGAAGGACAATTTCCCCGAAGTGGACAGCCTGCAGGTGAGGAGTGTGGGAATGAAGCGGTACAGCGTGGAGGCGGTGGACACCGTCAACAAATGCCATTCGGTGACGAGCAATGAGCTGCCGGTGAGCATCTACCGCCGGCCGGAGGTGAAAATAGCGGGGAACGATGCCTTTCTGTGGTCGTGCGGCGAGACAATACAGCTGCAGACCATCACGAGTGCAAATGATCGTAGCGGGGCCACGTATAAGTGGTACAGAAACGACACCCTCATACCTGGGGCAACCGATAGTTACTATGAGGTGAAGCCCAACGCCAACCTCCAGCAGGAGAGCATGGGAGAATACTACGTTTACATAACGAATACTGACAACGGGTGCGAATCGCTGAATCCAAGCAACTCGGTGGAGGTAGCCATCCGGTCACTACCGCCGGCCCTGAAGGTGGAGGCTCCCGCGTCCGAGTGCGAGGGGAGGAGCATAACGCTGCGGGTCAGCCCGTCGGGGGTGGAGGAATACGAGTGGCTTTTCGAGCCCAAAGGCGGCGGGACGTTGGAGACGCTATGGAAGTCCTCCGACACGAGTTTCCGGATAGATGGCTTGGGGTTGCAGCACGACGGCCGCTACCGGGTGCGGGCGACCAACCAGTGGAAGTGCCGCTCGGAGGCGGTTGTGGAGGTGAAAGTTCATGCTTTGCCCGCCCGCCCGACGATAGAGGGGAGCACAACGCGGCACCTCTGCGCCGGCGATACGACCGTCATCCAGGCTTACGCCTACGCCGAGGACAGCGTTTCCTACCGGTGGTACGTTAACGGTAGCAACGAGCCTCTTCCCGGAGAGGAGAGTAGCCGTTACACAGCTAGGACGGCGGGGATTTACGCCATGCGAGGGGTGAGCGTCCGGGGCTGCGAGTCGGAGGTGAATAGGGTAGAGGTGCAGGTGCACCAAAACCCCAATAAGCCCGTTATAATGCCCAACAGCGATACCATCCGAATGTGCGCCGACGGCCAGGTGGAGATAAGAGGGATTTCGGCGGACGCTGAGCAGTGGCAGTGGCACACCGTCAACGCGATGGGCTACTACGAGCCCATTCTGATAGGAGGAAACAGCAGCAGCCTGCTGGTGAGATCCAACGGCCGCTACGCCGTGAGCGCGTGGGTGGAGTACGGCGATGTCGGCTGGACGCTGCTGTGCACCTCGATGAGTGACCTAAAAGTACTGGAACTCAACAAAATGCTTCAGCCGCCCATCATCCGCTCGAACATTTTATCCGGCGAGGGTGAGCGAACGTCGGGGTGCGACGGGGATAGTTTGAAGTTAACGGCCACGCTGCTATCGGGCAACCCGCCGGTGGCGCGCTACCGGTGGTTCAAGGACGGGGTGGAGCAAGAGGCGGTCACCGATAGCGTCTACATAGCCACGCAGATGGAGGAGGCGCACTACTCGGTGGAGGCCATCACCGACAAGGGCTGCCCCTCGGGGCAGAGCAGTTCCAAGGCGGTAGCCATACGTCCGCGCCCAACGGTGAGCATTGCCGTCGAGGGAACAGAGGAGTCGTGCGGCGAACCAATAACGCTGAGGGCGGAGCCGCAAGTACATGGAACACACTACGAGTGGTTCGAAGGCGGGAGTTTCATGGATGGGGCAACAGCCTCGCCGCTATACGTGGTGCGGAGCAACGCCGACCCCACCGTGGGAAAGACGGTGGAATGTTACCTCTTCGTGACTGACCAGTACGGGTGTCGGTCGGCGTCTCCGAGCAACACAATAACGGTGAACATCCGTGAATTGCCGCCCAACCCTGTAGCCACGATAGACTCCGTCAGAGGCGTGTGCGAGAACGAGGACGCAATCATGCGGGTCAGCCCGTCGGGTGCGGACATGTACCGGTGGTTCAAGGTGAACGGGCACAGCTTCGACATGTTGACCGTCACCTCCGACACGGTATACGTGGCGGTTGGCGTGCAGGTGGCCGACGCCGGGCAGTACGCGGTGGAGGTGGCTAACTCCTACGGCTGCACGTCGGCCAAGAGGGGGGTAGTCAACCTCAACGTGCTGAACCTGCCGGTGGTGCGCATCCGCGAGACACGGGCGTGTGAAAACTGGACAGCAGTCGAAACGGTGAATTTTGCCGAGCCGAAGGGCGGCTTCTTCAGCGGCTTGGTGGGGTGCACGGAGGACGGCAGGTTTGTTCCGAAGGACGTTGACTCGAGGGAGGTAGAGTTGACCTACACCTACCAGGCGCCCAACAAGTGCGTCAACAGTGACACGAAGATCATAGAACTGGTGCCATTGCCCAACAAGCCGGTGGTCACCGCCGCCGGGCCGACGGAGATGTGCGAGGATAGCATTTTGGTGGAGATGACCGCGAGCGTGGCTACGCTCGCGGAAGATGCAGACCGATACAGCTACAGCTACCGGTGGTACAAGGACGATTTTCTGCTGCACGGAGAGGACGGTGTAAGTTACGAGGCGTTCAAGGTGGGCGACTACACTGTTCGGGTGTGCAACCAAGGTCTCTGCTGGGCGGACAGCGCGAGCGACGCCGTGAAAGTCTCCGTGCTGCCGTTACCCAAAGCGCCGGTCATCGCCGTCCAGAATCCCTTCAAGTGCCCCGGCGAGACAACTATGCTCTTCGTTGAGTCGGAGGAGAAGGGCATTATCCAGTGGTATCAAGGCAATAGCCGGAGAATGGAGAAGATACCCAGCGAGGTAGCCTCCACCTACAACACCGTCGAGGTGGGGCAGTACGCCGTCGACTTCATCGGAGAAAACGGCTGCCGCTCTGCGCTGAGCAACTTAGTCACGGTGGGCGAGTACGTCCTGCCCAGGCCACCCGAAATAGTTCCCTCGCAGCAGTCCCTCTATGCGGGGGTAGATTACAAGTTGCTGGTGAAAAACCCGCAGGCCGGGCACGAGTACGAGTGGTACAAGAATGACCTGTCCACCGGCATGTCTGGCGTGGAATTCCCTGTCATCAAACTGGACGGCGATGACACCGGGCGCTACACCGTGAAGGTAGTAGACGAGCACGGATGCCATGTTTGGTCGAAGGATTACCCGTTGGTTTGGGACAACGCCTCGCTGCTCATCCCCAACGTGTTCACTCCCAACGGGGATGGCGTCAACGACTACTTCCAGATTCTCGGGCTGGAGGATTTTGAGGAAAACAAGTTGGACATCATCAACAAGCAGGGGCGGCTGATATTTTCGCAGAAGAACTACCACAACCGCTGGAACGGAGACGGTAGGCCCAACGACGTCTTTTTCTACCGGCTGACGCTGAAGCGCCAGGACGGAAGCAGCTTCGTCCGGCGCGGATTTGTGCACCTGAAAAACTAGGCCGGACGGGAGGAGGTTTTTACGCTATGGCGATCTGATGAAGTTAAACGAAGTAGTATATGAAGATGAGGCAGGAGAAATGTGAACTAAAGAGTTTACAGAAGGAAATTCAGTGCTTAAAGGTAGCGTAGGCCGATAAGACGTTGGCGTTGGATGCGCTGGAAAATTTGCTGGAGGTAGCGGGCATAGATGCGGAGGCGTTAAAAAAAACACCGGGTTGTAGCCATCAGGAGTTGCTCCGGAGGCAGGCCGGCAAAAGTACTGTAGCCGTCCATACACAGAGTTGCTGCTATCGCGGCGGATGAGGGTAAGCATGACGGAGGAAAACCACTGCTACGAGAATGGGCTGACCGAGCGGGTGAAAGAGATGCTGAAAGACGAGTACCAGCTGGACGTTACTTTTGCGGATTGCCGACAGGCTAGGCGGGCGTCGTGTAAGGAGGCGATAGCGCTAATACCCGCCGTCCGCGCAAGCGCCTTAGGGTATGTAGGGTGCCGGAGAAGGTGCACCATACGGCGGCTTGAAAAAACTACCCAAGAAATGAACAACCCTCCAATTTTTTCAGAACGTGACACAGGGTCGTCGTGGGGAGCGTCCTGCTACGGCCTCACCTGCCCGTTGCCCTCAACAATCCACTTGTACGTGCACAGCTCGGCCAATCCCATGGGGCCTCGTGCGTGCAGCTTCTGCGTGCTAATGCCCACCTCGGCGCCAAGTCCAAACTGCGCACCGTCGGTGAACGCGGTGGAGACGTTGGCGTACACGCAGGCGGCGTCTACCCGCTGCTGAAAGAAGGCAACGTTTTCTTTGCTCGCCGAAACAATGCACTCGCTGTGCATGGTGCCGTGGGTGTTGATAAAATCAACCGCCTCGCCCACGCCGCCCACCGTCTTCACGGCCATCTTGTAATCCTGAAATTCGCAGCCGTAGTGCTCCGGCGCGGCGCGCTCCAGCAGCGCGGCAGGGTAGCATCCCCGCAGCGCGGCCAGCGCAGGCTCATCGGCAAAGAGGATAACGCCGGCGGCGGCCAGCGGGCTGCAGATGGCGGGCAGGTCGGCTAACCTTTTTTCGCTCACCAGCAGGCACTCGGCGGCGTTGCACACGCTCACGCGCCGCGTCTTGGCGTTGGCCACAATGCGCTGCGCCACGTCCGCGTCTGCCGCTTCGTCAACGTAGACGTGGCACACGCCCGTGCCCGTTTCAATGACGGGAATGTGCGAGGCGTGGCGCACAAAGCTGATGAGGCTCGCGCTGCCGCGTGGAATCACTAAATCTACCAGCCCCGTGGCGTTGAGCAGCGCAGCGGTGGCCTCGCGCGAGGCGGGCAGCAGCTGCGCCGCCATTTCGTCCACCCCGTGCCGCCGGAGCGCCGCGTGCACCACAGAGATAATGGCCTCGTTGGAGCGCTGCGCATCGCTGCCGCCCTTGAGCGCGCAGGCGTTGCCGCTCTTGAAGCAGAGCGAGAACACGTCGAAGGTAACGTTGGGGCGGGCTTCGTAGACAACGCCAACAACGCCAAAGGGCACGCTCCGCTTGGTAATGCTCATACCGTTGGGGCGCGTGGCCTGCGCCAGCGTTCTGCCCACGGGCGAAGGGAGCGCCGCCACGCCGCGAATGTCCTCCGCTATGCCCGCAATGCGCTCGGGCGAAAGCAGCAGCCTGTCGTACAGCGGGCTGTCCCTGTCCATGCGGGCAAGATCTTTGGCGTTTTCCGCCAGAATGAAGTCGGATTGCCTCACGGCTTCGTCGGCAAGCGTGAGCAGCACGGCGTTAACGTCGTGCTCGGCAAGCAGGCCGAGGGTGCGCGAGGCCGCGCGAATTTGCTGCAAAAGGGGGGTAAGATTCATGGCTTTTTTCAAAAAAAATAAAAGGTTAAAAGGAAACGTCCTCTCCTCTGCCTTCGGACGCCAACGATGACGCCAATGAAAAAGCCTTGCAGCGACAAGGCGTGCAAGGCTTTTTGGTTGCGGAGACAGGACTCGAACCTGCGACCTCCGGGTTATGAGCCCGACGAGCTACCAGCTGC
>JAIRSZ010000056.1 GCA_031255195.1 Prevotellaceae bacterium
CTACCAAATATTCGCCCGTTTCTCCGTATCAAGGTACATGCCATCGCCGGGCTGCAAGCCAAAAGCCTGTACAAAGGCTTCCACATGCGGCAGCGTTCCGTTCACGCGCCAGCGTCCCAGCGAGTGCACATCTATTTTGGTGAGGCGCTCTACTTCTTTATCGCGAATGTTGCTTGCCCAGAGCGTAGCGTAGGCAACAAAAAAGCGTTGTTCGGGAGTAAAGCCGTCTATCTTTTCCGTCTTCTTGCCATCCAGCGTCTTTTGCAGCGCAGCGTATGCCACCTGCAACCCGCCAAAGTCGGCAATATTTTCGCCCAGCGTAAACTTTCCATCTGCGTTAAGCCCAGGCAACACCTCAATGCGGTTAAAATGCTCTACTAACACCTGCGCACGCTCCTCGAACTGCCGGCTGTCCGTGCTTGTCCACCAGTCGCTAAGGTTGCCCTTTGCGTCGTACTTGCGCCCCTGGTCGTCAAAGCCGTGCGTCATTTCGTGGCCAATGACTACGCCAATAGCGCCGTAGTTCACAGCATCGTCAGCGTCCTTGTTGAAGAACGGAGGCTGCAAAATGCCCGCCGGAAAGCAAATTTCGTTGGTCGTAGGGTTGTAGTAGGCGTTTACCGTTTGGGGGAACATTCCCCATTTTTCCTTGTCTAACGGCTTGTTGACCTCGCTCATCTGGTATTCGAAGTCAAACCTGTTTGAGCGCAGAATATTTTTCCAGTAGCTGTCTTTTTTGATTTCCAGCTTCGAGTAGTCGCGCCACTTGTCGGGGTAGCCAATTTTGATGCGGAAGGTGGCCAGCTTCTCCAGCGCCTTAGCCTTGGTGGTGTCGGTCATCCACGAGAGGCCGTTAATCCTGTCGGCAAGCGCCGCTTGCAGGTTTTTCACCAGCGCCACCATGCGCTCCTTCGACGAAGCAGGGAAGTAGCGTCCCACGTAGGCCTGCCCTACAGCCTCGCCCATTGCGCCGTTCACCACGTCTACGGTGCGCTTCCAGCGCGGGCGCAGCTCCTCGCGACCGCTCAACACCTTCCCGTAAAATTCAAAATTTTGGTTCACAAAATCATCGCTCAGGTACGATGCAGCAGCATCCACGTATGTCCACGCAAGGTAGGCTTTCAGCTTGTCAATGCCCTCACTCTTCAAAATGTCCGAAACCTCCTTTACAAATGCGGGCTGCGAAACGTTCAGCTCCTGCATATCGCTCAGCCCTGCGGTGGTAAAGAAGGCCGTCCAGTCAAAGGCAGGCGACAGCTTTTTGAGCTCCGCCACCGGAACTTTGTTGTAAATTTTTTCGGGCAGACGTTGGGTATGCTTGTCCATGGAAGCCTTTGCAAGGCGCGTTTCGAGGTCAAAAACCTGCTGCGCCAGCGCCTCTGCGCTCGTGCCCGAAAGCTGGTCGTAGCCGGACAAGGCAAACATGGCCGCAATGTGCTCAACAAACTTGGCGCGAATTTCCTTCGAGCGATCGTCGTCATCAAGGTAGTACTCGCGCTCGCCAAGCGACAAGCCGCCCTGGTAGAGCCAGCCTATATTCATGTCGCTGTTGGCGAAATCGGCTTCGCCAAAAAAGGAGAAGAACGGCGAAATTTGCTGCGTGTGCAGCTCCACCACCTTTGCCGTCAGCTGCTCCCTGCTGCCAATGGCGGCAATGGCTTGCAGCTCATCCTGAACAGGCTCTTTGCCCTGCGCGTTGAGCGTAGCCTCGTCCATACCGACGTTGTACAGGTCAGCTATCTTCTGTTGCACCGAGCCGTCGGGGTTTTCCCCCTTGCTCAGCTCGTCAATAAGGTCGTTGAGCTGCTGCTGGTTGCTTTCGCGCAGCTGGTCAAACGTGCCGTAGCGGGCAAACTCCGGCTTTAGCGGATTCTTTATCATCCATCCGCCGCAGGCGTAGTCGTAAAAATCCTGACGGGGGTTTACAGCAGCGTCGAGGTTAGTCAGGTCAATCCCCGGCGTGCGGCGGGCGCTGTTGCAGCTGCCAAGTGTTATCATACAAATTGCAGGTATTAAAATTTTTCTCATGATAAAAATGGTTTTTTAATATTTTGCCCGTAAAAGTAGAAAAAAAACAGATAGGTAGAAAAAAATTCGTGCAAAAAGAGTATATTTCAGCTGGCCGTTTTTCCGGCAGGCACTCCTGACAACGCAGGCTTTACGCTTCAGCAAAAGAATACGGCAGCTGCCCGTCGGGCGTTACATCCGCCGAAAAATCCTCCCTCGTAGGCAAAAAATTGCTCCTTCGGGCGGCTACACCGAGCAGCGGCGCACGAAAAATATGAACAAAATGATTTTTTGTAATTAACTTGTAAACATGCTGTTGAAGAAAACTATGGGGCAAAAAAGCGGCTTTTTCACCACTACGCTCATATTTTTTACAAAAAAAAGAAGGAAAAAAATTTGCCACTTCAATAAAAAGCGCTACATTTGTACCCCTTTTTGGTGGGATAAATCCCGCCGCGCATTAACGCCGATGTAGCTCAGTTGGCCAGAGCAGCTGATTTGTAATCCGCTGGTCGGGGGTTCGAATCCCTCCATCGGCTCTGTTCCATGAGCTAATGCAAAAAATTTTGATTTGAAAGGTTAAAGAAAAGGGGGGGGATACCAGAGTGGCCAAATGGGACAGACTGTAAATCTGTTGTCTTACGACTTCGGAGGTTCGAATCCTCCTCCCCCCACGCTAATCGGCGCAGGCCGCCGACAGGAACGCGGAAGTAGCTCAGTTGGTAGAGCATCAGCCTTCCAAGCTGAGGGTCGCGAGTTCGAACCTCGTCTTCCGCTCCAACATGCTGATGTAGCTCAGTGGTAGAGCACTTCCTTGGTAAGGAAGAGGTCATGAGTTCAATCCTCATCATCAGCTCGCTTTGTTTTATGATTGAATCCACGCTAAATTTTGAAACCACAATAAATTTAATAACTAAACATTTACAGCTATGGCAAAAGAAAAATTTGAGAAAACGAAACCGCACGTGAACATCGGTACGATTGGTCACGTTGACCACGGCAAAACTACGCTCACGGCAGCTATCACCAAGGTGCTGGCCAAGGAAGGATTGTCGGAGGTGCGGGATTTTGCTTCCATCGACAACGCTCCCGAAGAAAAAGAGCGCGGTATCACCATCAACACGGCGCACGTAGAGTACCAGACCAAGAATCGCCACTACGCGCACGTGGACTGCCCCGGCCACGCCGACTACGTTAAGAACATGGTTACCGGCGCTGCCCAAATGGACGGAGCTATCCTTGTTTGCGCCGCCACCGACGGCCCCATGCCGCAAACGCGCGAGCACATCCTCCTGGCGTGCCAGGTAAACGTGCCAAAGGTGCTGGTATTTATGAACAAGGTTGACCTGGTGGACGACCCCGAAATGCTCGACCTGGTGGAGATGGAGCTGCGCGAGCTGCTCTCCTTCTACAAGTACGACGGCGACGGCGCTCCCATCATTCGCGGCTCGGCGCTCGGCGCACTCAACGGCGACCCCAAGTGGGAGGCAAAAGTGGTGGAGCTGATGGAAGCTGTAGATTCCTACATCCCCGTTCCCCCGCGCGACATCGACAAGCCTTTCCTGATGCCTGTAGAGGACGTTTTCTCTATCACCGGACGCGGCACTGTGGCAACAGGCCGTATCGAGACCGGCATTATTGAGGTAAGCAACGAAATTGAAATCATTGGACTCGGCGAAAAGCCCAAAAAGAGCGTGGTAACGGGCGTTGAAATGTTCCGCAAGCTGCTCGACAAGGGCGAGGCCGGCGACAACGTAGGTCTGCTCCTCCGCGGTATCGACAAGAAGGAAATCCGCCGCGGTATGGTAATTGCCAAGCCCGGCTCAGTAACGCCACATACCAGATTCGCAGCCGAAATTTACGTGCTGAAAAAGGAGGAAGGCGGCCGCCACACACCGTTCCAGAATAAGTACCGTCCGCAGTTCTACCTCCGCACGCTCGACGTAACCGGCGAGGTTGACCTGCCGGAGGGTGTAGAAATGGTGATGCCCGGCGACAACGTTACCATCAACGTAACGCTGATTACGCCGGTGGCCATGCACGAAGGACTCCGCTTTGCCATTCGCGAGGGCGGACGTACCGTAGGCGCTGGTCAGATTACCAAAATTCTGGAGTAATCTTTCGGATTGCTTAAACGCAAACAAACGGATAGTTAGCTCCTTGTTAAACAGGGGCTAACTATTTTATGGCAAATACAGGGGCATAGTTTAATGGTAGAACGAAGGTCTCCAAAACCTTTGGTGGGAGTTCGATTCTCTCTGCCCCTGCCAACCACAACAAAAATATAGCAATGAAGTACATCAAAGAGTCTTATAACGAGCTGGTAAATAAAGTGACATGGCCTACCTGGAGCAGCCTTCAGGGAAGCGCTGCGCTGGTGATGATAACCTCCCTCATCTTTGCGCTGATTATTTTTGCCATGGATTTTGTGTTCCAGCAAGGGCTGGAAGGCATCTACAGCATTCTTTACTAAACTAAAACCGCAGCAATGATGGAGAGCGAAGTTTCAAAAAAAATGTGGTATGTGCTCCGTGCCATAGGCGGTAAGGAGAAAAAGGCAAAAGAGTGCATAGATAACGAAGTGCGCAGGCTGAACCTTGAGAACCACATTTCTCAGGTGCTTATCCCTGTCGAAAAGATGTACCAGATACGCAACGGTAAAAAGGTGAGCAAAGACCGCCTTCTTTTTCCGGGCTACGTGTTTGTTGAAATGCTGCTGAATCCAGAGATTCAGCACATTTTGCTGGATATTCCCAACGTTATCGGTTTCTTGGGCGACGGCTCAAAAAAAGGTTCGGCCATCCCCCTGCGAGCCAGCGAGGTTAGCCGGATGCTGGGAAGCGTGGACGAAATTCAGGACAAGGATGAGCAAATTTCCACGCCCTTCTACGTTGGCGACGCCGTGAAGGTTATTGACGGACCGTTCAACACCTTCTCCGGCACAATAGAGGAAATCAACGACGAAAAGAAAAAGTTGAAGGTGATGGTCAAAATCTTTGGCCGCAAAACACCGCTGGAGTTGAGCTTCCTGCAAGTGGAAAAAGAATAAAATTCAAATGATTCAAGAGTTCAAAGATATTCAATGATTTTTATTCTTGAATCTATCAGAGAATCTTTGAATCAACAGGAAAATCTTTGAATCACTGAATCTTTGAATCTAAAAAAGCTGTTACGCACATTTTAAATAGCCTGCTAACCCCAGCTTCCAACAGGGGCGCGAGCACAAGTATCAGAACAAAACTTTAAAACGATAAAAAAATGGCAAAAGAAGTAGCGGGTTTTATTAAGCTACAGATTAAAGGTGGGGCAGCCAACCCTTCGCCTCCTGTAGGCCCAGCGCTGGGCTCTAAGGGTGTGAACATCATGGAGTTTTGTAAGCAGTTCAACGCAAGAACGCAGGATCGCGCCGGCAAGGTGCTCCCTGTGATTATTACTGTTTATAAGGACAAGTCGTTTGACTTTATCGTCAAGCAACCTCCCGTAGCTGTTCAGCTCAAGGAAGTCGCCAAGTTAGACCTGAAAAAGGGAGGCTCGGCCGAACCCAACCGCAAAAAGGTAGCCAACGTTACGTGGGAGCAAGTGAAGGTGATTGCCGAAAGCAAGATGCCCGACCTGAACGCCTTTACGCTAAAATCGGCTATGAGCATGGTTGCAGGCACTGCACGCAGCATGGGCATTGAGGTGAAAGGCGAATTTCCTGCTAATGTGTAAATTAAATAAAAATTTCTTTTGAGAAATGAAGCCTACAAAAAATAGAAAGGTTGTTTTAGAAAAGGTTGAGCCGGGTAAGCACTACAAGCTCCTCGAAGCAGCAGGCATGTTGAAGGATATTTCCTTTGCCAAGTTTGATGCGTCGGTAGATGTGGCTGTTCGCTTGGGCGTAGACCCAAAAAAATCCAACCAGATGGTTCGCGGCGTGGTAACGCTGCCGCACGGCACGGGTAAAAACGTGCGCGTGCTGGTGCTCTGCACGCCCGACAAGGAAGCCGAAGCGAAAGCGTCCGGCGCAGACCACGTTGGATTGGACGACTATATCGAAAAAATCAAGGGTGGGTGGACAGATGTTGACGTGATAATAACCATGCCCAGCGTAATGGCAAAAATCGGGGCATTGGGTAAGATACTCGGGCCGCGCGGCCTGATGCCTAACCCAAAAACCGGTACGGTAACTATGGAGGTGGGCAAGGCTGTGCAGGAGGTGAAGGCCGGCAAAATTGACTTTAAGGTCGATAAAACCGGCATCGTTCATGCGGCTATAGGCAAGGTGTCGTTTGACGCCGAAAAAATAGCCGAGAACGCCAGGGAGCTTATCCACACCATTGTGAAGCTCAAGCCTTCGACGGCCAAGGGTACTTACCTCAGAGGCATCACCATTTCATCAACCATGAGCCCCGGCTTGGCCATTGACCCCAAGTCGGTTGAAGACCTTAAATCGTAGTAACAAAAATCCATTATGAAAAAAGACGAAAAGAACGTTATTATTGATAGGTTAGCCGAGTTGCTCAAGGGTACGCCCAACTTTTACCTTACGGACATTTCGACGCTGAACGCGGAGAAAACGACCGAGCTAAGGAGAAAGTGCTTTGAAAAGCAGGTAACGCTGGTAGTAGTGAAAAATACTTTGCTGCAAAAGGCGCTGGAAAAAATAGACTTCAAAGAAGCCGACATTTTTAGCGTTCTCAAAGGCTCTACGTCCATTATGCTTGCCGATGTGGGCAACGTACCGGCGAAGTTGATCAAAGAATTTCGCGCTACGAGCGAGAAGCCTGTCCTCAAGGCTGCCTACGTGCAAGAATCGCTCTACATAGGCGATCAGGCGCTCGAGGAGCTGGTGAACGTCAAGAGCCGCGATGAGCTTGTGGGAGATATTGTGGCGCTGCTGCAATCGCCCGCCAAGAACGTAATTGCTGCGCTGCAATCGGGCGCGCAAACGCTCGCAGGGCTTACCAAAGCGCTCGAATCACGCGCGGCATAGCGCTCTCGTAACTATCAAAAAAAAACAATAACACGCCAAGGCCACCCGGCCAGCACCGTAAAAATAGGGTGGCAACTTTTTTAGTAAACTAACACTCAAAAAAAAACATAGAAATGGCTGACGTAAAAAATTTAGCAGAAGAGCTGGTAAACCTTACCGTAAAAGAAGTAAGCGAGCTCGCAAAAATTTTGAAAGAAGAATATGGCATTGAGCCTGCTGCCGCTGCTGTGGCCGTAGCTGCTCCTGCCGCTGCGGGCGCTGGTGCAGCTGCCGCAGAGCAAACCGAATTTGACGTAATCCTCAAGAGCGCCGGCGGCAACAAGCTGCAAGTGGTGAAAGTGGTGAAGGAAATTACGTCCCTTGGCCTGAAGGAGGCAAAGGAGCTGGTTGACGCTGCTCCGAAACCTGTAAAGGAAAAAGTCTCGAAGGCTGATGCCGAAACCATCAAAAAGCAGCTCGAAGAGGTAGGCGCCGAAGTTGAAGTTAAATAATAACAACTTCCTTACCAAAAGATAGTTAGGTTTAGAACTTCGCTCAAATGAAGTTCTAAGCCTATTGCTGTTTACACGAGTAGTTTTTAGCGTTCAACACCTTATCTTACAATAAATACAGACATGCTCTCACAAAATAATGCTACCGAGCGTATCAGCTTCGCTACCATAAAAAATAAATTTGAACATCCCGATTTTCTGGAAGTGCAGCTGAAATCGTTTCAGGATTTTTTTCAGCTTGAAACAACTCCCGAAAACCGGAAAAATGAAGGTTTATTCAAGGTTTTCCAAGAGAATTTTCCTATTACCGACACCCGCAACAACTTCGTGCTGGAGTTTGTTGACTACTTTATTGACCCACCGCGCTACAACATCGACGAGTGCCTTGAACGCGGACTTACCTACAGCGTTCCGCTCAAAGCCAAGCTGAGGCTTTACTGCACCGATCCCGAGCACGAGGATTTTGACACGGTGATACAGGATGTTTACTTGGGCACTGTTCCCTACATGACGCCGCGCGGCACGTTTGTAATCAACGGCGCGGAGCGGGTGGTGGTGTCGCAGCTGCACCGGTCGCCTGGCGTATTCTTTGGGCAAAGCACACATGCCAACGGAGCTAAGCTGTACTCCGCCCGCATTATCCCCTTCAAAGGCTCGTGGATTGAGTTTGCCACCGACATCAACAACGTGATGTACGCCTACATCGACCGCAAAAAGAAGCTCCCCGTAACCACGCTGCTGCGGGCAATCGGCTACGAGTCGGATAAGGATATTCTGGAGATATTCGGGCTGGCCGACGAGGTGAAAGTCTCCAAAAGCACGCTGAACAAGTACATCGGACGCAGGCTGGCCGCCCGCGTGCTCAAGTCGTGGATTGAAGATTTTGTGGACGAAGATACGGGCGAGGTGGTCTCCATTGAGCGCAACGAGGTGGTGATTGACCGCGAGGTGGTGCTCGGAAAGGAGCACATTGAAGACATCCTTGTATCGGACTCCAAGTCTATCCTGCTCCACAAGGAAAACCAAAATGCTACGGAGTACTCTCTCATCCTGAATACGATGCAGAAAGACCCCTGCAACTCGGAGAAGGAGGCGGTGGTGTACATCTACCGCCAGCTGCGCAACTCGGAGCCGCCCGACGAGGCTACGGCTCGCGACGTTATCGACAAGCTCTTTTTCTCCGACAAACGCTACGACCTCGGCGACGTAGGCCGCTACCGCATCAACACGAAGCTCGGCCTGACGACCTCAAACGATACAAGGGTGCTGACGAAGGATGACATAATCGCCATTATCCGTCACCTCATCCAGCTCATCAACTCGAAAGCAGACGTGGACGACATAGACCACCTGAGCAACCGCCGCGTGCGCACGGTTGGAGAGCAGCTAGCCAACCAATTTAGCGTCGGGCTGGCGCGAATGGCGCGCACCATTCGCGAGCGCATGAACGTGCGCGACAACGAGGTGTTTACGCCCATCGATCTGATAAACGCCAAGACGCTGTCGTCGGTTATCAACTCATTTTTCGGCACAAACCAGCTCTCGCAGTTCATGGACCAGACCAACCTGCTCACCGAAATTACGCACAAGCGACGGGCATCTGCCCTTGGCCCGGGCGGGTTGAGCCGCGAGCGGGCAGGCTTTGAGGTGCGCGACGTGCACTACACGCACTACGGCCGCCTGTGCCCCATAGAAACGCCCGAAGGCCCAAACATCGGCCTCATCTCCTCGCTCTGCGTTTACGCCAAAATCAACAAGCTGGGCTTTATTGAAACGCCCTACCGCAAGGTGAGCAACGGCAAGGTAAACCTCAACAACAACGAGGTGGTGTACCTGAGCGCCGAGGAGGAGGAGAACAAAATTATTGCGCAAGCCAACTCTGCCATCGACGACGATGGGCGCTTCGCAGATACCCGCATAAAGTGTCGGCTGGAGGCCGACTACCCGGTGACAGAGCCGGACAAAATAGAGCTGATGGACGTAGCGCCCAACCAAATTGCCTCCATTGCCGCTTCGCTCATTCCGTTCCTGGAGAACGACGACGCCAACCGCGCCCTCATGGGGGCAAACATGATGCGGCAGGCCGTTCCGCTCATCTGCCCCGAAGCGCCCATTGTGGGCACAGGACTCGAAGGCGAGGTGGTGCGCGACAGCCGCACGCAAATAATGGCCGAGCGCGACGGCGTGGTGGAGTACGTGGACTCTCGCGAAATTCACGTAAGGTACGACTACACGGAGGAGGAAAGATTTGTCTCCTTTGACCCCGACTTGGTGGTGTACAAAATTACAAAGTACCAGAAAACAAACCAGAACACCTGCATCAACCTGCGCCCCGTGGTGCGCAAGGGGCAAAAGGTAGCCAAAGGCCAGCTGATGACCGAGGGCTACTCGACGCAGGGCGGCGAGCTGGCGCTGGGGCGCAACCTGAAGGTGGCCTTCATGCCGTGGAAAGGCTACAACTTTGAAGACGCTATTGTGCTTTCCGAAAGGCTGGTGCGCGAGGACGTTTTTACCTCTATCCACATAGACGAGCACATCATGGAGGTGCGCGATACGAAGCGCGGCATGGAGGAGCTCACATCGGACATTCCCAACGTGAGCGAGGAGGCAACGCGCAACCTCGACGAAAACGGGCTTATCCGCATTGGCGCTACGGTTGTTCCGGGCGACATTCTCATAGGTAAAATTACGCCCAAGGGCGAAAGCGATCCCTCGCCCGAAGAGAAGCTGCTTCGCGCCATATTCGGCGATAAGGCGGGCGACGTGAAGGACGCATCGCTGAAAGCTTCGCCGTCGCTCTACGGCACGGTGGTGGACAAGAAGCTCTTCTCCCGCGTGACCAAAGAGGACAAGAAATCAAAGGCCAGCGAACGGCAGCTGATGGCTAAGCTCGACAACGAGATGGAAACAAAGGCTCTCGCGCTCAAAACGGCGCTGGTGGAAAAGCTCTCTACGCTGGTGAACGGAAAAATTTCGCAGGGCGTGTCGGACTACTTCGGCACTGAGGTTGTAGCTCGCGGCGTGAAGTTTTCGCAACGCCTGCTCATGGACTTGGACTACACCAACATAAACGCTACCAAGTGGACTACGGATAAAGAAAAGAACAACCTGGTACGCAAGGTTATCAATAACTACCTGATAAAATACAAGGAGCTGGACGCTGCCATAAAGCGCAAAAAGTACAACCTCACCATTGGCGACGAGCTGCCGAGCGCTATCGTTCAGATGGCGAAGGTTTACATCGCCAAAAAGCGCAAGATTACGGTGGGCGACAAGATGGCAGGCCGCCACGGTAACAAGGGTATCGTAGCCCGCGTGGTGCGCGACGAAGACATGCCGTTCCTCGAGGACGGTACTATTGTGGACATTGTGCTCAACCCGCTGGGCGTGCCCTCGCGCATGAACCTCGGCCAAATCTACGAAACGGTGCTGGGCTGGGCTGGTAAGCAAATGGGGGTGAAATTTGCCACGCCCATCTTCGACGGCGCGCAGCTAAAGCACCTCATCGAGTACACCGAAAAGGCAGGCATACCGCGCTTCGGAAAAACCTACCTCTACGACGGAGGCTCCGGCGAGCGGTTTGACCAGCCGGCCACAGTGGGCGTTATCTACATGATAAAGCTCGGCCACATGGTGGACGACAAAATGCACGCCCGCTCCATAGGCCCATACTCGCTCATCACGCAGCAGCCGCTGGGCGGCAAGGCGCAGTTTGGCGGCCAACGCTTCGGCGAAATGGAGGTGTGGGCGCTCGAGGCTTTCGGCGCAGCCAACATCCTTCAGGAAATCCTTACGGTGAAATCCGACGACGTGGTGGGCAGAGCCAGAACCTACGAAGCTACTGTGAAAGGCGATCCAATGCCTACGCCCGGACTGCCCGAATCGCTCAACGTGCTGCTGCACGAGCTGCGCGGCTTGGGGCTAAACATCGGGCTGAATTAACGGCGGTATGCGCTGAACTTTAGATTTGAAAAATTTATGACAATGAAAAAAGAGACTAAGCTCAAAAGTAACTTTAGCCAAATAAGCATAAGCCTCGCCTCGCCGGAGCAAATCCTGTCGCTATCGAGCGGTGAAGTGCTTAAACCCGAAACCATCAACTACCGCACGTACAAGCCGGAGCGCGACGGGCTTTTCTGCGAGCGCATTTTTGGTCCCGTGAAGGACTACGAATGTCACTGCGGAAAGTACAAGCGCATCCGCTACAAGGGTATCGTGTGCGACCGCTGCGGAGTGGAGGTGACAGAAAAAAAAGTGCGCCGCGAGCGAATGGGGCACATTACGCTGGTAGTACCGGTGGCGCACATCTGGTACTTCCGTTCGCTGCCCAACAAGATTGGCTACCTGCTCGGCATCCCAACCAAAAAGCTGGACGCCGTAATTTACTACGAGCGCTACGTGGTGGTGCAGCCGGGCGTTATGGAGTCGCAGGGCGTCAGCACCAACGATCTGCTGACTGAGGAAGACTACCTGCAAATTATGGAGCAGCTGCCCAAGGACAACGCGCACTTAGACGACAACGACCCCAACAAATTTATTGCGGGCATGGGCGCAGAAGCCATCTACATGCTGCTTCAGCGATTAGACCTCAACGCGCTCTCGTTTGATCTGCGCGACCGCGCAAGCCGCGAAACCTCGCAGCAGCGCAAAACCGACGCGCTCAAGCGTCTGAGGGAGGTGGAATCGTTCCGTGAATCGAGCGATGTGAACAAGCCTGAGTGGATGATTATGAAGGTGCTGCCGGTTATTCCGCCGGAGCTGCGCCCGTTAGTGCCGCTCGACGGCGGCCGCTTCGCCACATCAGACTTGAACGACCTCTACCGCCGCGTAATCATCCGCAACAACCGCCTGAAAAGGCTTATCGAGATAAAAGCGCCAGAGGTTATCCTGCGCAACGAAAAGCGTATGCTCCAGGAAGCTGTGGATTCGCTGTTTGACAACTCGCGCAAGTCCAACGCCGTAAAAACAGAGTCCAACCGCGCCCTGAAATCGCTCAGCGACAGCCTGAAGGGAAAGCAAGGTCGCTTCCGCCAAAACCTGCTGGGCAAGCGCGTGGACTACTCGGCGCGGTCGGTGATTGTGGTAGGCCCGGAGCTCAAAATGCACGAGTGCGGGCTGCCCAAGGAAATGGCCGCCGAGCTCTACAAGCCGTTTGTCATCCGCAAGCTCATAGAGCGCGGCATAGTCAAAACCGTGAAATCGGCAAAAAAGATTGTTGACCGCAAAGACCCCGTGATATTCGACATTCTGGAGAACGTGATGAAGGGTCACCCCGTGCTGCTCAACCGCGCGCCAACGCTGCACAGGCTTGGTATCCAAGCTTTTCAGCCTCGCCTGATAGAGGGCAAGGCCATCCAGCTTCACCCGCTGTCGTGCACCGCGTTCAACGCCGACTTCGACGGAGACCAAATGGCGGTACACCTCCCGTTGGGCAACGCCGCCATCCTTGAGGCGCAGCTGCTCATGCTGGGGTCGCACAACATCCTGAATCCGGCCAACGGCGCGCCCATCACCGTGCCCTCGCAGGACATGGTGCTCGGGCTGTACTACATCACCAAGCCGCTCAAGGGTGCAAAGGGCGAAAACCTTACCTTCTACGGCACGGAGGAAGTGCTCATTGCCTACAACGAAAAGGCCGTTGACCTGCACGCCATCGTGAAGGTGCGCTACCCTATTTGGCAGGAGGCCACCGGAACTTACAAGCAAACAATTATCGAAACAACGGTGGGGCGTATCATATTCAACCAATACGTACCCAAGGAGGTGGGCTACCTCAACGAGCTGCTGACCAGAAAATCGCTGCGCGACATCATTGGACTAATCATCAAAAAAACCAACATAGCCACCACCGCCAAGTTCCTTGACGACATCAAAGACTTGGGCTACCAAATGGCCTTCCGCGGCGGGCTGTCGTTCAACCTCGAGGATGTTATTATTCCCAAGGAAAAGCAGGAGCTTGTGCAGGAAGGCTACAACCAGGTGGAGGAGATAGATAACAACTACAGCATGGGCTTTATCACCAACAACGAACGCTACAACCAGGTGATAGACGTATGGACGCACACCAACGCCAAGCTGACCCAAATCCTGATGAAGCAGCTAACGTCGGACAACCACGGCTTCAACTCGATGTACATGATGCTCGACTCCGGAGCGCGCGGCTCGAAGGAGCAAATCCGCCAGCTTTCGGGGATGCGCGGACTCATGGCCAAGCCTCAAAAGTCGGGAGCCGAAGCTGCGCAGATTATCGAAAACCCTATCCTGTCGAACTTCAAGGAGGGGCTGTCGGTGCTGGAATACTTCATCTCCACCCACGGCGCTCGCAAGGGTTTGGCTGATACGGCGCTCAAAACCGCCGACGCAGGCTACCTCACGCGCCGCTTAGTGGACGTGTCGCACGACGTAATCATCAACGAGCCTGACTGCGGAACGCTGCGCGGGCTGCTGGCGGCGGCCATAAAGAACAACGAGGACGTGGTGGTTTCGCTCGCCGAGCGAATACTTGGGCGCACCTCGGTGCACGACGTGGTAAACCCGCTGACCAACGAGATGCTGGTGAAGGCCGGCGACGAAATTACCGAAGACATAGCGCGGGCTATTGAAGAATCGCCCATTGAGCAGGTCGAAATCCGCTCGGTGCTCACCTGCGAATCGAAAAAGGGCGTTTGCGCCAAGTGCTACGGACGCAACCTCGCCACCGGACGCATGGTGCAAAAGGGCGAGGCGGTAGGCGTTATCGCCGCACAATCCATCGGCGAGCCGGGAACGCAGCTCACGCTGCGCACATTCCACGTGGGCGGTACTGCTTCCAACGTGATGAGCGACTCGAAGGTGGTTGCCCGCTACGACGGAATCCTGCGCATCGACGAGCTGCGCACCATCGAAAAGGAAAGCGAAAACGGCACGGTGGACGTGGCCATCGGACGGCTGGCCGAAATGTACATCATCGACAAAAACACCGGCGCTACCCTCTACACGCACACCGTACCATACGGCACTACGCTGTTCTTCAAGAGCGGCGTTGAGGTGAAAAAGGGTGACCTCATCTGCGAATGGGATCCCTACAACGCCGTTATCATCTCGGAGTACTCCGGTACTGTAGAGTTCGAGAGCCTCATAAAGGACATCACCTACAAGGAGGAAACCGACGACCAGACGGGCTACAGCGAAAAGGTGATTGTTGAATCGCGCGACAAAACCAAAAACCCGCTGGTGAAGATAGTGAACGAGGACGGCGATGAGGTCAAAAGCTACAACCTGCCCGTGGGAGCGCACATTGTGGTTGACCTGAAGCAGGAGGTAAAAATTGGCGACGTGCTGGTTAAAATTCCCCGCGCTGTGGGCAAGGCCGGCGATATTACCGGCGGATTGCCTCGCGTAACGGAGCTCTTTGAGGCTCGCAACCCAAGCAACCCCGCCGTAGTATCGGAGATTGACGGCGAAGTGCTGCTGGGAAAAATCAAGCGCGGCAACCGCGAAATCATCATCACCTCAAAAACAGGCGAAGAAAAGCACTACCTCGTGCCGCTCTCAAAGCAAATTCTGGTGCAGGAAAACGACTTTGTCCGCGCGGGCACTCCGCTCTCCGACGGCGCAATAACCCCCGACGACATCCTGAAAATCCTGGGGCCTACCAAGGTGCAGGAGTACATCGTCAACGAGGTGCAGGAGGTGTACCGTCTGCAAGGCGTAAAAATCAACGACAAGCACTTCGAGGTGATTGTGCGGCAGATGATGCGCAAGGTAGAAATTGCCGACGCAGGAGACACCCGATTCCTCGAAAAGGAGGTGGTGGACAGGTGGGAGTTCATGCAGGAAAACGATTGGATTTTTGACAAAAAAGTGGTGACGGACGCAGGCAACTCCGCCGAGCTCAAGGTGGGGCAAATTGTAACCTCCCGCAAGCTGCGCGACGAAAACTCAATGCTCAAGCGCAAAGACCTCAAGCCGGTGGAGGCGCGAGACGCCATGCCGGCAACCTCGTCGCAGGTGCTGCAAGGCATTACCCGCGCCGCGCTGCAAATCCGCAGCTTCATGTCCGCCGCATCGTTCCAGGAAACCACCAAGGTGCTCAACGAGGCCGCCATAAACGGAAAGGTGGACACGCTGGAGGGGTTGAAGGAAAACGTCATCTGCGGACACCTGATACCCGCCGGTACAGGCCTCCGCGAGTTCGACCGGCTCATTGTAGGCTCTACGGAGGACATGCAAAAGATGACCTCTAAAAAGGACAAAAAAAATGCTGCAAACGCTGCTGCGGCCGCAGCGGCAGCGGCAGCCGCAGCAGCGGCGGCTGCGTCGGCCACAACAGCAACAGCAGAGGTGTAGCCGCGCTCGCAGCTGCGCGCAAAATGCAAGGGTAAAATGCAAGGGTAAAACGGCACGGAATACTTCCCGTGCCGTTTGCTTTTTTTTGAAAGCGCAAAACCCTTCCCGTCGGGCGGGCAATTTATCAACAAATCGTAAGAATTAGCTTGGGCGGCGTGCTGCAAGTTCAGGAGGATTTGCTACCTTAGCTGCCTAATTTATAACTATAAAAAACAGGCAAAAATGGCAAAAGAAAAAGACTTAAAGCTCGACGAAAATAAGCTGAAGGCGCTGAAAGCTACGCTCGAAAAGCTGGACAAAGATTTTGGCAAGGGAACTATCATGATGCTCGGCGACAAGCAGGTTGAGCAAATACCCGTTATCCCCAGCGGCTCCATTGCGCTCGACGCGGCGCTGGGCATTGGCGGCTACCCGCGCGGCCGCGTCATCGAAATTTACGGCCCCGAATCGTCGGGAAAAACAACGCTTGCCATACATGCCATTGCCGAGGCGCAAAAGCTGGGCGGTATTGCCGCCATCATCGACGCAGAGCACGCCTTTGACCGCACCTACGCCGAGCAGCTGGGCGTAGACGTTACCCACCTGCTCATCTCTCAGCCCGACAGCGGCGAGGACGCCCTCGAAATTGCCGACCAGCTTATCCGCTCCAGCGCGGTGGATATTGTCGTCATCGACTCCGTGGCGGCGCTCACGCCAAAGGCCGAAATTGAAGGCGAAATGGGCGACAACAAGGTGGGGCTACAAGCCCGGCTCATGTCGCAGGCGCTACGAAAGCTCACCGGAACTATCAGCAAAACGCAAACAACCTGCATATTCATCAACCAGCTGCGCGAAAAAATCGGCGTCATGTTTGGCAACCCCGAAACTACCACCGGCGGCAACGCCCTCAAGTTTTACGCCTCCGTGAGGGTCGACATCCGAAAGGTCTCCACCAACAAGGACGGCGAGGAGGCCGTGAGCAACCACGTGCGCGTAAAAATCGTAAAGAACAAGCTCGCTCCCCCCTTCCGCAAGGCCGAATTTGACCTCGTATTTGGCGAAGGTATATCGCGCATAGGCGAAATCATCGACCTCGGCGTAGAGTTCAACATCGTCAAAAAAAGCGGCTCGTGGTTTAGCTACGGCGACACCAAGCTGGGGCAAGGACGCGACGCTGTGGCAAGGCTCTTTGCCGATAACCCCGAGCTTGCCGAAGAGGTTGAGAGCAAGGTGCGCGAGGCCATAAAGAAAAAGGAAGAAGAGTAGAGGGAGCGCGTCAAAAAGTTCGGGCTAAAGTTCCGACGCTGCTTAACCACGCGCGCCGCCGCGCCGTCATTCCGTAGCGGAGCGCGCGAGGCACGAGCGAGCGCAGCGGAGGAACCTCAGACTGTAGCTGTCGACGACAAGCGACGGCAGCGAACGAAGCGCGAGCAAGCGCGTGGGCGTTTTCGCACCTCATTTCCACCTAATTTTCTCAACAAAACAACCTCAGTAGCAGCATATTACATCTAATTTTCCCAAACCTCATTGCCGTCAGCAGCTACGGGCTGAGGTTTCTCCGCTACGCTCGCTCGTGCCTCGCTCATTGCCGTCAGCAGCTAC
>JAIRSZ010000123.1 GCA_031255195.1 Prevotellaceae bacterium
AGCATGATGAAGCGTATGCCGTACCGGTCGCCCACGGCCTTGAACTGCGACAGGTAATCGCTAAAGGGCAGGTCGGGAATGATAACGCCGTCAACGCCAACCTCGCTGCACCGGCGGCAAAATGCCTCTACGCCCAGCTGCATCACCGGGTTGAGGTAGCCCATCATAATGAGCGGCAGCGCAACGCTGCTGCGAATCCCCTCGAGCTGTGCAAAGAGCTTGCTCAGGGTCATCCCGTTTTTCAGGGCGGCTGCCCCGCTTTGCTGGATAACCGGTCCATCGGCCATGGGGTCGGAGAAGGGGATGCCAACTTCCACCATGTCTGCCCCCTGCGCGGCAAGCTCGCGGATGATGGTCACCGTGTCGTCCGGCTGTGGGTAGCCTGCCGTGAAGTACACGGACAGGATGTTCTGTCGCTTTGCCGCAAAAAGGCTGTCAATTCGGTTTGTCATATAGCTTCTATGGTGTTTGCCGGCAGCCACCCCTGGTTGCCGTCGGCGGTTTTCACTTTTTTCCACGAGCCAATGGCCTCCAGCACAACAACCTTTGTTCCCTCGTGGAGCACAAACAGGTCAACGCCTCCCGTGTCGGGCGAGGCTTTGACGGAGGTTACCGGTGCGTACACAATGGCCTCGGTGTGGCTGCTGAGGCGTTGTTTTTCGCGCACGGCAACATAGGTGGCCACAAGCGACAGGCTGAAGCTCGCGAGGGCAAATGCAAAGGCAACCTTTTTTCGCGCCGGGGTGCGACCAAACACCACGGCGAGCGTTAGCGCAAGCGCCACGGCAAAGAGGACAGCGCCCATGCCGCCCCACGTATCAACGCCAAAAACGTCGCAGAATGACTGTATCCACTTCACCAGAAAGAACTGCTCTAAAGGCTCTATTTTGTCCACTATTTGCAGGTTGGAGAGCTCAAGGTTGTAGAGGACGTCCTCGTCGTCGGGGGCGAGCTTGAGCGCACGCTCGTAGTAGAGGATGGCTTTGGCTATTTCGCCCTGCCGGTAAAACGAGTTGCCTGCGTTGTAGAGTAGCGTTGCGCTGACTACTCCGCTTTCCTCGAGCTGCAAGTAGGCTTCGGAGGCCTCGGCAAACTTGCCCTCGGAGTAAAGCGCGTTGGCCTTTTGCCATGCGGTATCTGCGGTTTGCGCACAGGCGATAGCGGGCAGCATCGCCGCGCAAAATATTGTCGCTATTTTTCTAACAGCAATCATATACTTCTCAATTCTTGTAATACTTAGTTTTTAACTCTTGGTTATTGGCTCACGTTGCGCCTACTTCACCCGCTGCTCCAGCTTGCTGATAACGCTGACGGCCTCGCGGTAGAGCTGCGCCATTTCCTTGCGCCCGCTTCCCGGGGCGTATCGTGCAAATTCGCACTCGTCAATTACGCTGATGAATGTTTCGATGTAAGGCTCTTCGATGCCGCGCTCGGCAAATGCTTCACGCGCGTTTTCGCGCGAGAGCTCGGCTACGGGAATATTCAGCTTATCGCTCAGGTAGCCCCACATGGCGTGCAGCAGCTCGTCGTAGAAGCCCTGAGCGTTGCCCATTTTGAGCAGCTGGGCAGAATTTTTCAGCCGCCTTTTTGCCACCTTGTTGGCCTTTCTGTTGCGCACCAGCACCACGTTTTGGCGGGTTTTTATGCGTTTTTTCAGCCACATGTACAGCGCGGCAAACAGCGCAACTAATGCTACGTACAGCAGGTAAAACGGCGTGGAGCCAAAGAACAGGCTGCCCTGCTGCTCAAGCGTTGCGCCGGTTTTGATGAAGCGTATGTCTTTCCCCAAAAACTTTATGCCTTCTCTGCGCCCCTCCGACGAGGTGTAGGTTTGCTGCGATTTGGTATCCTTCTCCACCGATATGGTTTGCGCCTGGGTGTACAGCGTAACGTACTTTCCGGTGGCGGGGTTGAAGTAGGAGAACTCAATGGGGGGGATGGCAAATTCGCCTGCGCTGCGCGGGATGAGCGGAATTTCAAACTGCCGGTAGCCGCTTGCGCCGGCGTCCGAATTTTTGATGGCGTCGGTGGTTTTGGTGTCGTACACTTCAAAGTCCACGGGCAGGTTTACCTTGGGCGCGTTGATGAGCTTCAGGTTTCCGTTGCCCGATATGCGGATGGTAAGCGTGGTGGCGTCGTTTGCCGTGAGCTGCTTTTTGGAGAGCGACGACTCGATTTTGAAGTTGCCCACCGCCCCCGCAAACGAGGCGGGCGCTCCGGCAGGAAGGTCTTTTACCTTTACCTTTATCACCTTCGATTGCAGATGTCTGCGGATGTTTTGGTAGCCTCCGCCAAAGAAGTCCTCGAATATGTCGCGCGACCTGGTGCGCACCTGCACTATCACGTCTATCTCGTTGGCCGAGATGGTGAGCTCGCCCGACTGCTGCGGGAAGAGGAGCTGCTTCCACAGCAGGCCTACGTCGTACACAACCCCGTTCACGTTTTCGCGGGTAAAGTTGATTTCCTGTGGCATATCCACGTCCTGACTCCAGAAGCCGTTGTACGTAGGTTTTTTTACGTTTTCAAAGTTGCGGATGGAGTTGCCGCGCGTGTAGAGCTTGGTTGCGGCAATTATACATTCGCCGCGGTACACCTCCGTTTTGCTCAGGGTTACCCCCAGGTAGAGCGAGTTTTCGCCACCGGCAGAGGCGGCCTGCTGCTGCTGCTGCTGTCCGCCGCCGCCTTGCTGCGCCGCCCGCTGCTCGCCTTTGACGCACTCAATGGCGAAAGGCTGCGTCTGCGCTTCGCTGTCGCCTGACTTCACCTTTGCCGTGCCAATGGTAAACTTTCCTTCTTTTTCGGCGTACAGCGTGTAGGTGAAAGTGTAGGTTACGTTTTGGATTACCTTTCCACCGGAAATTTCTACATGGGTGCTGCTTCCCTGCGCAGGCCCTGCGGTGACAGTAAAGCCCTCCATGCCTGGCGCAGCGAAGTTGTCAACTTTTCCGTTGGCCACAAACGTTACGCGAAACATTTCTCCAACCGTGACCACACGTGGCGCTTGCACCTCCAGCCGCAAATCCTGGGCGTGAAGCTGCGCCGCACACAGCATGGCGGTCAGCGCTGCGAGCATCATTTTTGAACCAATAGCAATTTTGTTGAGCATACTTATGTTTTTGTTTCTATTACAAATTACGAACTATCCAGCTACAAGCTGTCAATTTGTGAAATATGTGAGGCTATAGCCTATCTGCATGCAATTTACCAATTCTTATCTGTGGTGCGCTGTCGGGCTTTCTGCGCTTTTTCGCGCTTCACCTTTTCTTGCGTATCTTTTTCCTGCTGCTCCAGCGCCTCCAACATTCGCTGCGCGTCTTCCCTCGAAATTTTTTCCTGCTGCTGCTGTTGTTCTTGCTGCTGTTGTTGCTGCTGTTGCTGGTCTTGTTGGTCTTGCCGGTCTTTGTTATCTTGCTGTTGTTGCTGCTGATTTTTATTGTCGTCTTTCTTGTCCTCGTTTTCGTCCTTTTTATTCTGGTCTTGATTTTGCTGAGGTGGCGGTTGCTGCTGCTGGAGGTTGCTCATGGCCTGGGCGTAAACCAGATTTTGCTTTGCCTCCATGTCGTTCGGGTTGAGGCGGAGCGATTTTTTGTACGCCTCCACAGCCGCCCGAAAATCTTGCTCCCGCATGTGGGCGTTGCCCTGGTTGTAGTACGCCGCCGCCTTCCGCTCGTCGCTCACGTCCGATTCGGTAACGTTCTCGTAGAGCTTGCGCGCCTGCTCCAGCAGCTGCTGGCTGCCTTCGTCCTGCATGGCGGCAGAATCCAGCTGCTTGTAAAGCGCGTTGCCCAGGTTAAATTTGGCGTTGGCGCTTCCTGACACCTTGTCCAGGGCGCGGCGATACTCAATTTCGGCGGCGGCATAGTCGCCTTTTTTGTACGCCTTGTTGCCCGCCCGCACGTCCTTGCGCTCAGGAGGCAGGGCGTGAAGCAGGGAGGGAAACAGGCAAAAAAGCGCAAGCAGCGCGAAAAACCACCTCAGCCTTCCATGTGAGGGAGAGGGCAGCGTGTCTGATGTTATCCGTAAGTTTTTCATTGCTCTATGTAGCATTTCGTATGTCATATAATTTTGCGGAACAAAGGTAACTTTTTCTTTAGTACGGCGCACACTATTTTCAAGTCTTTCGTAGCAATGCGCCGTGAAATTTCGGAATTTTACCATTTCGGCGTAACCCGAATTTTTGGAGATAATGCCAAGCTCCTGCAATTTTTTTTCAACAACTCCGTGGTACTTCATATCTGTTAATACTCCAATCTTTTTTTCATTCGGCATATTTCGTCGTCGTGTATGCGGCTTGAGCTTTGTACAAGCCCATTTCATTTTTTCTTCGGTCTGCTCGGCTGTTTACCGCTTACCACCGTCTTGCTTACCGCCGGTTGTACCCATCCCAGCTCCGATTTTCCGTACTTCCAGCCCCACCAGAGAAATATAATTCCCGCAATGATGAACGGTAAGCTGAGCAGCTGTCCCATGTTGAAAAACAGGTTTTGCTCAAACGCCTCCTGGTCGTTTTTGATAAATTCTATCGCAAAGCGCGCGCCGAACAGAAGTATTAAAAATATGCCGAACAACATGCCCCGCCTGAGCTTTGGCAGCTGCCGGAGGTATAGGTAACGCAGGATAAAAAATATCACGATGTACGCTGCCGCCTCGTAAATTTGCGTTGGGTGGTGCGGGAGGGTTTCGTTGTTGCGTAAAAAAATAAACCCCCACGGGAGCGTAGTTTCGCAGCCGTACACTTCGGAATTCATCAGGTTTCCGATGCGCACGAACGCGCCTGCCAGCGGCACAACGAGGACAATCCGCTCAAGCGCCCAGAGGTACGGCTTTTTATGTTTGGCGCTCCACCATAAAAGCCCAAGTAAAATCCCCACAGCGCCGCCGTGGCTCGCCAATCCCTGGTAGCCGGTAAATTCAAAATGCGGCGAAAAGCGTACCGGCAAAATTATTTCCAGCGGATTGGTGAGAAAAGCCGATGGCTCGTAAAACAAAAAATGCCCCAGGCGCAGCCCGATAAAGGTAGATAGTATGGCCGTAATGGAGAAGCTGTCGAACAGCTGTTGCGGTAGCTGTTCGCGGCGGAAAATGTTGCGCAGCACAAAGTAAGCGGCAACAAATCCGCTTGCGAGCAGCACGCTGTAGTAGCGCAGGTGAAGAAAACCCAGCGAAGCAAATTCGGGGTTGACGTCCCAACGGATACTCAAAAAAACGCTCATAATGGTAGACTGTTTTGTTGTTGTTTAATGCAAATATAAAAAATTGCAACCCCTGCGACGAATTGCCATATCCTCTGCAAAAATGCGTGGCGTGCGCTCCGGTAGCACCATTCGCTACTGCCTGCTAAAAATATTCCACCTTCTTTTTCGCTCAATAATCAGCAGCTCCAGCGTCAGCAGCACGATTGCCATGTAAAAAAAGTAGTGGTACTGCTCGTTAAAGTCTTCGTAGATAACGCTCGATAGCTCCTGCTTGTCGAGCTTGCGCACGTCGTTTACAATGTCGCTAAGGCCAAGGTTGGAGGTTGTAGCCCGCACGTATATGCCGTTGCCCGCGGCGGCGGTTTTTTCCAGCACCTCTTCGTCCAGGCGCGTTACCACCATGTTGCCCTGCCTGTCCTTCATCAACCCGCCCTCCCTGAGGGGAATGGGGCTACCCTGCGGCGAGCCGATGCCAATGGTGTAAACCTTTATGCCCTCCTTGACGGCAAGCTGGGCAGCCTCCACGGGGTCGTCCTCGTGGTTTTCGCCGTCGGAGATGATGATGAGCGCGCGGCTTTTTTCGCTTTGCAGCGAGAACGAGCGGATGGCCGTAATGATGGCCTTGCCGATGGCCGTTCCCTGCCGCGGTACGATGCCCGTGTTGATGGCGTTCAGGAATAGCTTAGCCGAAACGTAGTCGCTCGTGATGGGCAGCTGGATGTAAGCGTCGCCCGCAAAAACGATGAGGCCTATGCGATCGTTGCCCAGCTGGTCAACGAGGCGGGCAATGGCTCGCTTGGCGTTCTCCAGGCGGTTGGGGGTAAAATCCTGCGCCATCATGCTGTTCGATACGTCGAGCGCGATGATGATTTCAGCTCCCTTGCGCTTCACCTCCTTCACCCTTGCGCCCAGCTGCGGGCGGCAGATTCCCAGCACCAAAAACAGGAAGGCCAGCGACCACAGCAGCAGCTTTATCCACCCACGCGCTACCGATGCGCCCGGCATAAGCTGCCGCAACGTTTGGAGGTTGCCAAACCGCGACAGCGCCTTACGCCTGCTGCGCAGGTGCAGCGCATACAGCAACACCGCCACCGGTATTACCAGCAGCAAAACAAAGTATTCCGGTTGTGCTAAACGAAACATGCTTTTAATTTACGAATTATTAGTTTAGTTCTACTTGGTTTAGTTTGGTCTGATTTAGTTTGGTTTTCACTATTCATTACTTACGGTATTCTTCTCAGAACCGTCAGCCTCAAGAGGAGTTCAAGCAGCAGGCAGGCCAGCGCCACCAGCGCAAACGGCGTGTACTCCTCCTTGTGTCGTATGAGCGAGTCCACCTCCACCTTGTCGCGCTCCAGCTTGTTAATTTCTCCGTAGATTTCGAGCAGCTTGGTGTTGCTTGTTGCGCGGAAGTATTTTCCGTCGGTCATTTCGGCTATTTTGCGCAGCATTTCCTCGTCAATTTCCACGGGGAGCTGCTGTATCTGCACGCCGAAGGGCGTCATGGCAGGGTAGGGGGCAGTGCCAATAGTGCCAATGCCAATGGTGTAAACCCGTATCCCGTATGTTGTGGCGATTTCTGCGGCGGTGAGGGGGGCAACCTCTCCGCTGTTGTTCACGCCGTCGGTGAGCAGTATCACCACGCGGCTGACGGACTTGCTGTCCTTGAGGCGGGCAACGGCGGTGGCCAGCCCGTTGCCAATGGCAGTGCCGTCCTCAATCATGCCGCACTCCACGTCCTTCATCAGGTTGATGAGCGTAATGCGGTCGGTGGTGAGCGGGCACTGCGTGAAGCTTTCACCGGCAAACACCACAAGGCCGATGCGGTCGTTGGGGCGGTCGGCAACAAACTGCGTGCCTATGTCCTTTGCGGCCTGCAAGCGGTCGGGGGTAAAGTCGCGCGCCAACATGCTGCCCGATATGTCGAGCGCAATGACGATGTCAATTCCCTCGGTGTAAACGCTCTCCGACTTGGTGGTCGACTGCGGCCGCGCCAACGCCAGGAATATGCAGGCCAGCGCCACGCAGCACAGGCCAAAGGGTACATGTTGCAGGTAGTAGCGCAAGCCCTTTGCTGCGCCGAGCAGCCCGCCAACGCTCGATATTTGCAGCGTTGCCCTACGCCGGTTGCTCACAAAAATGTACCACGCCGCCAGCAGCGGAATTAGCAGCAGCAGCCATAAAAATTTAGGGTGTGCAAAAACTATATCACCGTATCCGTACATGGGGATTCAAAAATTCAATGATTCAAAGATTCAACAATTCCAATTCAACAATTCAATAATTCAACTTCAAAATTAGTCTAATCAGAGTTAGGGTGTGGATTTCACATTCTCATTTACCGGTTGCTCCTGCTTTGTTTTTTCGACAAATTGCTGCGTGAGCTGAAAGCAGCTTTCGTTTTCGTCGGGGGGCGGCACAAGCTTGGCAAATTTCACCAAGTCTGAGGTGTAAAATACCTCCCGCAGCAAGTCTAAGTAGTCCTTGGGACAAATGTTTTTCAGCTCAAAATCGCGCAAAATTTCCTCAGAGGTTTGCTCCATTGCCTGCACGTCGTACCTGTCCTCGATGTACATGCGGATGATTTCGGAAATTCGGGTGTGGAACTCCTTCACCCGTCCATGCTGCCACAGCTGCTCGCCCTTGAGCTTGTCCAACGCCCGAAATGCGATAATGTGCGCCGGCTCTTTTGGCTTAGGCTTAAAAAACAGGGGGCGGTTGGCGTCCCGTCGGCTGATGTAGTAAACGGCAAGCGCAATGAGGGCAAGCAGCAAAAGCCCTCCGCCAATGTAAGGCGCAGCTTCCGCAATCGTAACGGGGTAGTGCACCGGCGGCTTGATGTCGTTGGGCGTAAACGTGCTGTCCATGGGCGGGAACGCCACCTTTAGCGTAAGCTCGTTGGAGGTGAACGTATCCACCGCCACGCCGCGGTTGAGGCTGAGCACGATTTTGGGGAGCGTGTAGATGATGTTGCCGTCAAAGGAGGTTAGCGTGTACTTGCGCTGCACGTTCACCCTGTCTTCCTCTTTTTTGCTGCGCAGCGTGTCGACCTTTGATGTTTTTACAATCTCGATGCCCGGCATGAGCGTATCGCCCAGCGTGGGGAACGCGAACTGGATGGATTTGCTGTACGAAACCTGTAGCGTCATGTCCACCTGGTCGCCCACTAAGATGCTGTCCCTGTCGAGGCTCAGCTTGATGAGGATGTCGTCGTCCTGCGCCGGCGCGGATTTTGCGCCGACCAGCGCTGCAAGCAGCAGCAGCATAATTTTACGTGTAAGCTTCATGATAGTGTAAATTCGTCGTTAAAGTATCAGGCTTTATCGCTGCTTAAAGAGCGAAATCAGCGGTCGCACGTAGTCCTCGCCGGTGCTGATGCTCACGTTGTCCACCTTGCACTTGGAGAGCGTTTGCAGCATGGCCTGCTCGGTAGCTTTCCACCAGCCTTCGTAGCGGCTGCGCGTGCTCTGCAAGGCCGTATCCACCCAAATTTTTTGGCCGCTTTCGGCGTCTATCAGCTCCACAACGCCCACGTTGGGCAGGCTTGCCTCGCGGTGGTCGCAGGTGCGAATGATGCCGATGTCGTGCTTGCTGGCGGCAATTCTCAGCGCGTTCTCGAACTTCACCGCGCCTTCCGGCGAAAAGTCCATCATGTCGCTCAGCACGAAAGCCGAGCAGCGCTTTTTTATGGCGTTGGTCAGGAATCGCAAGGCTTCCGAGATGTCGGTTTGCCGGCTCTGCGGCTGCAACTCCAGCAGCTCGCGGATGATGCGCAGCGTGTGCGACCGCCCCTTTTTGGGCGGGATAAACTTCTCAATTTTATCGCTAAAAAAGATAACGCCCACCTTGTCGTTGTTCATGCCGGCCGAGAACGAGAGCACCGCGGAGATTTCGGTAATCAGGTCTTTTTTGAGCTTGTCGGTTGTGCCGAACATCCGCGACCCGCTCACGTCTACCAGCAGCATGACGGTAAGCTCGCGCTCCTCCTCGAACACCTTTACAAACGGCGCGTTGTGGCGGGCGGTTACGTTCCAGTCGATGTTGCGAATTTCGTCGCCGTACTGGTACTCGCGCACCTCGCTGAACGCCATTCCGCGCCCCTTGAACGCGCTGTGGTACTCGCCTGCAAAGATTTGCCTCGACAAGCCTCGCGACTTAATCTCAATCTTGCGTACCTTTTTTAGCAGCTCTGTCGTGTTTGTCATGGTAGCTCGTTGCTCTTAAACTAACTGTTTTTAAGGTACTTCTACCGCGTTCAGCACCTGTGTTATAACATCTTCGCTGGTTACGTTTTCGGCTTCGGCTTCGTAGGTGAGGCCAATGCGGTGGCGCAGCACGTCGTAGCTTACGGCGCGTACATCTTCGGGTATCACGTACCCGCGACGCTTGATGAAGGCGTAGGCCTTTGCAGCGAGCGACAGGCCTATGCTGGCGCGGGGCGAGCCGCCGTAGCTGATAAGCCCCTTGAGGTTGCCCAGCTTGTAGTCTTCGGGGGTGCGCGTGGCGTAGACGATGTCCACGATGTAGCGCTCAATTTTTTCGTCCATGTAAACCTCGCGCACCACCTGCCGCGCCTTTACGATGTCTTCGGGCTTCAGCACGCGCGAGGGTTTGGGGAATTCGCCTGCCACGTTCTGGCGGATGATGAGCTTTTCCTCCTCCTTCTTGGGGTAGGAGATAATCACCTTTAGCAGGAATCTGTCGACCTGCGCCTCAGGCAGCGGGTAGGTGCCCTCCTGCTCCAGCGGGTTTTGCGTGGCGAGCACAAGGAATGGCTCTGGCAGCTTGTAGGTCTGGTCGCCCAGCGTAACCTGTCGCTCCTGCATGGCCTCGAGCAGGGCGCTCTGCACCTTTGCCGGCGAGCGGTTGATTTCGTCCGCCAGAATAAAGTTGGCAAAGATGGGGCCTTGCTTAACCATAAACTCCTCCTTCTTTTGGCTGTAGATAAGCGTACCCAGCAGGTCGGCGGGGAGCAGGTCGGGGGTGAACTGTATGCGGCTGAATTTGGCGTCAATGGTGTAGGCCAGCGTGTTGATGGCAAGCGTTTTGGCGAGGCCGGGAACGCCTTCCAGCAGCACATGCCCGTTGCTCAGCAGCCCTATTAGCAGGCTTTCGGTAAGGTGCTTTTGACCCACAATTACCTTCGACATTTCCATGCTCAGGATGTCAACGAAGTTGCTTTCCTTCTGGATTTTCTCGTTCAGCTCCTTAATATTTACGTTTGTGCTCATACGATTTTTGTAGTTTGGTTACAGTATCTGTGATAGTGATTGCCCTGCTGCGATGCAGGGAGCACAAAAGTCGAAATTAATACCCATACGAGTAGTTAAGTATAGTTAATAAAAACGAACGATTTTGGAGGAGCAAAAATTTTTTAACGGAGGAACTTTTTGAGAATAAATAATTTTCATGAAATGATTTGCATATTTAACCTGTGCGGAAATTTTTGCTAAACGGCTAATTCGTCGCCCGCCTCAACCTCGAAAGAGGCAACGTGTATAACCCCGTGCTGCTATCATTGCAGCTGAAAAATCACCAAAATGAACGCCACGATTTTACGACCAACAAATCGGAAATATAGTGATATGGAATGAGTTAATGAAAAAAATATCGCTAAAAGGCGTTAGCGTATTGCGCGTTGATGGGCTGTTGAGAGACACCAAGAGGACTCATGGTATAGTTTAGGCACGATTTATCTATTGTCGGTTACTTATCCATTTTTGTGTTCTCTTTCAAAATCTGTTTGACAAAG
>JAIRSZ010000159.1 GCA_031255195.1 Prevotellaceae bacterium
TGCCGCCGCGTGTCGATAATGGCGAGCGGCGGTATTGCCGCTATGGGCAGCCCCGACGAGCTGAAAAAACAGTATGGGGCAGAAAACATGAACGAGGTATTCATTAAAATAGTACGATAGAAGTATCTGTGTCAAGCGTTTATTAGCAAAATGCGAGGTTTAAAAAAGCTCCGAATTCTCTTAAAACGCTTGCGAAAACGGCTCAAGCTGAGCATCAACCTGAGTATCAAGCTGATTATTGTGTACCTAATTAATCCTTTGTCAAAAAAATAAGATATGCGACGCTTTTTGGGTTTTGTAAGAAAAGAATTTCGCCACCTGCTGCGCGACTACCGCTCGTTGTTCATCCTCATGGGGATGCCGTTTGCGCAGGTGCTCATTTTTGGATTTGTCATCACCACCGAGATTCGCAACGTCCCCATTGCCTTTCACTACGCCGGACACGACGCGGAAACGGCGCGGCTCACCGCCAAAATCCTTTCCTCAGGATACTTCACGGCCACCGAAAACATCGCAGACGTGCGGCAGATAGCCGCCGTGTTCCGCAGGGGAAAGGCAAAGTCGGTGGTGCTGTTTGGCGCCAATTTCGCCGAGCAGCTTTACTCCGGCGAGGCTGCGTGCCTCCAGCTCGTTTCCGACGCCTCCGACGTCAACACCGCCAACCTCGTTACCGGCTACATAACGTCCATCTTCAACGACTACCGGCAGGAGCTACAGCGGGACGGCGTTGCCGTGCCGCCCATCGTCCCCGAAGTGAAGATGATGTACAACCCCGAAATGAAGAGCTCCTACATGTTTGTCCCCGGCATCATTTGCCTGCTGCTGATGCTGATTTCCGCCATCATGACCTCCATCTCCATTGCCCGCGAAAAGGAGCTGGGCACTATGGAGGTGCTCTTAGCCTCGCCCCTGCGACCGACGCACATCATTGTCGGGAAGGTCATCCCGTATGTCATCGTCTCGTTCGTCATCGGGCTGATTATCCTTGCTATGGGCTACACCGTGTTCGGTATGCCATTCAACAGCCGGCTGGTTTTGCTCCTGTCCGAATTTCTCCTCTTCATCACGCTGGCGCTCCTGCTGGGCATTTTAATATCCACCGTTACCAGCTCGCAGCAGGTGGCGCTGATGATTTCGATGTTTGCCCTGCTGCTGCCCGTGCTGCTGCTGTCGGGGTTTATTTTCCCCATAGAGAACATGCCGAAGGCGTTGCAGTACCTCAGCGCAGTTGCGCCGCCGCGCTGGTTTATCATCATTGTGAAGAACATCATGCTGAAGGGCGCAGGCCTGGAGCACGTGTGGAGGGAGACCCTAATTTTGCTGGGAATGGCGGTATTTTTGCTCGCCATGAGCATCAAACGTTTTAAAATCAGGTTAACTTGAGATGCGAAAAGTTTTTATCCTCGTAAGAAAAGAAGTGCGGCAGGTGGTGCGCAGCAAGGCAATGGTAGCCCTCATCTTTGCGCTGCCCACCCTTCAGCTGCTCGTCCTTCCGCTGGCGGCCACCTTCGAGATGAAGGAAATCCGGCTGCATGTGGTAGACATGGACCACAGCAGCGTTTCGCGGGCGTTGGTTGCCACGTTTGCCCATTCGCCGTTCTACAGCGTGGCGGGCGCGTCGCACAGCCACCGGGAGGCCGAAGAGGCGCTCATGGTTGGCAAGGCCGATGCGACGCTCGAAATCCCCGCGCACTTCGAGCGCGACCTGCACACCCGCGGCGCGGCAAGCTTGCAGCTGGTCATCAACGCCATCAACGGCACGGCCGCCGGGCTGATCAGCGCCTACAGCACGTCCATCATTCGGGACTTTCCGGCTTCCGGCGGAACGCTGACGCTGAACACCGTGGTTGCCCCAACGCCGCCGCTGACGTACAGCTGCTGGTTTAACCCGCAGCTCAGCTACAAAACCTACATGGTGCCGGGCATTTTGGTCATGCTGGTGAGCATCATCGGACTCTTTCTCACGTCCATGAACATGGTGCGCGAGAAGGAGATCGGCACCATTGAGCAGATTAACGTCACGCCCATTCGGAGGTGGGAATTTATCCTTGGCAAGTCCATCCCCTTTGTCGGCGTTGGGCTGCTCGACCTTACCATTGGGCTGCTGCTGGCGCGCTTTGTGTACCATGTGCCGACGCTCGGCAGCGTGGCGCTGGTGTACCTTGTCATTCTTGTTTACCTGCTGCCGGTGCTGGGGCTTGGCCTGTTTTTCTCGGCCATTTCCAACACGCAGCAGCAGGCCATGTTCATTGCCTGGTTTTTCGTAATGATTTTTGTTTTGATGTCGGGGTTGTTCACGCCCATCGAGAGCATGCCTCCTTGGGCGCAGACGGCCAACCTCTTCAACCCCCTGTCATACGGGGTAAAGGTTGTGCGCATGGTGATGCTCAAGGGGTCGGGCTTTGCCGACATTTGGCGCGAGCTTTGCGCCCTGCTCGCCTACGGCCTTGCCGCCATGAGCCTTGCCGTAGCCGCCTACCGCAAAACCGGATGAAAATAGCGAATCTTTCCCACCGCGTGTCCCTCCCCGTCATTTCGTAGCGCAGCGGAGAAACCTCAGCCCGTAGCTGCCGACGGCAAGCGCGCGTGCGCCCTTCCCCTCTCCCGTCATTTCGTAGCGCAGCGGAGAAACCTCAGCCCGTAGCTGCCGACGAGCGATGGCATTACCTGCACCTCATTTCCACCTAATTTTATCAACAAAACAACCTCAGTAGCAGCCGGTTGCAAATAATTTCCCAACCCTCATTACCTCATTGCCGTCGACAGCTACAATTGCTTGCCGCCGCGGGTAGGGGCTGAGTTTCCTCCGCTACGCTCGCTCGTGCCTCGCGCGCTCCGCTGCGGAATGACGGGCGGCGCGCGTGAAAAGGGGGAAAGGGTGGCAATAAATGTCAGGAGGTTGATGTTGGTGGGGCGCGCCCCACCAACAAAAAACACCGGTCAATTATTTCCGTAAGCGACAGCGCCCCCGGCATTTCGTATCG
>JAIRSZ010000170.1 GCA_031255195.1 Prevotellaceae bacterium
CTCCTCCAACCCTTAACTTTTTCTGAACTTCCACCAGTTGAGCGATACCATTCCCTTGCTGGGAACAAATCGGACGGTGTGGTTTCCGCCGTCGATGCTCACGGGCGAGGCGTAGGTAAGGGTTTGCCACGTGGAGTATCCGCCGGTGGCGGGCAGGGCGATTTTTCCAACCTGCCTGTCGCCTATGTACACGCTGCACTCCGCGCTCGACGAGGCGGCGTAGCGGAGGTCAAAGCTGTAGCTTCCGCTGCCGGGCACGGCAATCTGGTACTCCAGCCACTTGGGCAGGGCAAAATTCATCACCTCCAGCACGCCCGACGTGTCGGTACTGACCCGCAGCTGCACGCCTGCAACCCACTGCGCTGTGCCCACCACCTCGCTCATGTTGGTGTTGCTGTAGAGGTGGGCGGGTATTTCTTCGCCCGGCTTGTAGAATCTTGTCTTGTCCAGCATGGAGATGTTGAAGTACAGCTTGCCCAAGTCCGTGAGGTCGCCGTTGCTGTTGCCGGTGGAGCGGAGGGCGTAGTGCGGGTTTACGCTGACATTGCCATCGTACTTAAACCATGCATAGCGCTCAATGAGCGGATCGACCTCAAAGTAGTTGAGCACATCGCACATGTAGCTGCGCTGTTGCTCAACGGACACCTCGCCATCCCATGCGCAGAACTCCGTCATCCAAACGGGCTTGCCGTACTTACGAAACTTCTCCACAAACTCTTTTACTGCGGCGGGCGTATTCATGTAGCAGTGCAACGCCAGCGCGTCCACGTCGTTAATGGAAACGCCGGGCTGCGCAAAAAATTCGTCGAGCCACTTCACCGGGTCGTTGTAGCCCTCCAGCGTTCCGTAGTTCATGGCAGGGGCAACCATCTTCATGTTCAACTCCCTTGCCAACGCCAGCGCCTTAGGCCACCTTCCGGCAGCGGCGGCGGGCGTCATGTTTGCCTGGTCGGTAAGGTTAGGCTCGTTGAACCCCAGAATGTAATCGCACTCGGGGTGCGCCGCCTTGTAGCTGCGCACGTCCTGCTCGGTCTTGCTGCTCACATCGCTCCACAGCATGGGGAAGTAGCCCACCTTGCCCGCCACAGCCCACTGCTCGAGGGAGGCATTGTAGGACGAGCCCCAATTGTAGAACCAGGCAACGCGGTTTTGCATAGCCTTAAAGTCGAGCTTGTAGAGTATGTTTGCCCCCACGCCGCGCTTGCCCGAGTGGTACAGGGCAGACGCTTCGTCGCTGGGGCTATCCTTACTCTTTTCGCAGCCCGGCGCTGCCACCGCAGCGCACAATGCTATTTTCAAAAGATGGCGCTTCATTGCTTACGTCGGCTACTTTTTGTAGAAAAACATTCCATCGAGGTTGAGCTCATGCCCCTCAATGCTTGGGGCATTGATAAACGTCAGGAAGTAGTAGTCCTTTGGCTGCATAGATTTCGTCCACGTCCACTTTGTGCCGTCGCTCTTTTTCAGCTCTGCTATGGGTATATCAAAAGAGTGCCACGACCCGTCATGCGGATAGTCTTTGCTCCACACGGCGTCGCCTTTGTTGGTGGACGGCCCCAGGTAAACAGAGTACTGCCCCACCTTGGAGCCATCCTGATTCTTTTCATCGTAAAACGTGAGCGTAACTCCTGCATCCGGTTGGTTGCTGGGGCTTTTTATGGCAACGTGAAAGTAGTACTCGTCGCGGTTTTCTGATATTTGGCTGAAATCAGGAGCTTTTTTATCCGCGTAGGTAGCATTATCTGCATTGAAGAGCGAATCGCCCTTTGCGGGATTGGCAAAAAATCCGCCACCGTTCCAGCTGCCGGATGTAACTACCATTGCAAACCATCCCGTAATTTCGCCGTAAGCGTTGGGGCCTTGCGTCGATCCTGCCGCGTATGTGCCCTCCCAAATATCTATTTGCCGCGTGGTGATGTTTGTGGGGGCAGGATAATCGGCGCCGTCAGGCCCAATGTACGCAACCTCCCTGTCGGCTATTTTTGCCCTCGATACATCATCCATCATGAGCACGTAGTAGTTGGAACCTTTAAGGCTGGCGGTATCAACGTTGACAACAAAAGAGGTTGTGTCATCGTCACCCCACGGGTCTGTTGTATTATCATCCTCATTGGAGGTTCCGGCGTTATCTTTGCTGCCGCACGACGCAAAGGCTACCATACAAGCTACAGCTGCTACAGCCGTAAGCTGAAAATAATTTTTTGTTTCCATTGTTTGTTTTGTTTGTTTTTTGTTTTTTGTTTTTTGTTTTTGAATTTTAATAGATTAAACATTAACTACTTAAGTATCGAATTTTTTACTTCCATCTCTCATTTTGCTCCAGCCCCGACAAGTCCAGCTCGTACTGCGGGAGCGGAAAATACTCGTTTTTGCCTGCCGCAAAGTCGTTCATGGCGGCCTGCACTTCGGGCGTTTCGCGGGCTTTGTAGGCGTTCATGGTTTCTGCGGCAATGCCCCAGCGCACGAGGTCAAACCAGCGGTGGCTTTCGAGCGCCAACTCCACGCGCCGCTCATGGCGGATGGCCTTGCGCAGGCCGCTTCGGTCGTTGGCGTAGGTTTGGTACGGAAAGGCGGGCAGCTGCGTGTCGGGATCGCTGCACTCGGTGCGGCGTTGGCGGCGCAGCTTGTTGAGCGCGTTTTTTGCGTCGTCAACGCGTCCGGCCTCGTTGCACGCCTCGGCGTACATCAGCAGCACGTCGGCGTAGCGTATCAGCTTAATGTTGATGGGCGAGCGAGTAGCGTGCCCGTTCCATAAGGCGTTGAGCGCGCTGTCCATTAGCGCATACTTGCGCGTCAGGTAGGGGCAGCCAAGGTATATTTCCTCGGCGGGGGTAGTTATTTGCGCGCTGTTCAACTCCAGGATGGAGGCCTCCCTGCGGGCGTCACCCGGCTCAAACTCATCGTACAAATCTTTCGTAGGCTTGTTGAAACCCCACCCGTCGGTTGTGCCGCCGCTGGTGGTTTGGGGCACTCTGGACGAGCGCGAGCGGGTAAGAATGGTGGTAAACGTGCCGCGCGTGCCGCCAAAGTGCGGGTTGAAGCTGCCGTAATCGCTGCTTGCCTCCTCAGAGTACTGCACCTCAAACACCGACTCCACGCCGTTTTCGTTGAATATGCTAAAGTTATCGGCATACTTCACCTCCAGCCCGTACTCGTTGCTGGCAATGATGGAGTCGCCCCACGCCGCCGCCGCGCTGTAGTGGTCGCTGTGCCGCTGCGCGTAGTAGAGGTGCGCCTTGAGCAGCATAGCCTGCGCCGCGCCCTTGGTTGCCCGCCCCACATCGGCGGGGTTTTGGCGCAGCTCCGAGAGTTTCCACAGCCCTGCGTTAGCGTCCTCCAAATCGCGGAATATCTGCGCATAAATATCCTCAACGCTCGCCTTGGGCTGCCGCCACTTTTCCGACGTTTGGACGGTAACCGTTACCAGCGGAAGTTCGCCAAACACGCGCACCAGGCGGAAGTAGTAGAGCGCCCGCAAAAATTTTGCCTCTGCCATCAGGCGCAGCTTGGTACGTCCGTCCACCACCGAATCGGGCGCTACGGAGGGCAGCTGCTCCAGCACAAAGTTGCACCGCGCAACGCCGTGAAAGTTCAGCTGATACCAATCAAGCAAAATGGGGTTGTTGTCGGAAACTTTAAAGTTGTCCAGCTCGTAGGCCGCCGCCATGTCGCTAATGTTTTGCCCGCCCTTGAGAGCGTCGTCGGAGGCAACATCGCCAATCCACCACTCAGGGCAGTAGGTAGAGCCGTACTCCCACTGTAGCGGCACGTAGGCTGCATTCACCGCCTGCACGGCAGCAGCGCCGCCACCGGCAACAAAAAACTCCTCCAGCAGGGGCTTTGCGGGCTGCGGCTCGCCGAGCCAATCGTTGCAGCTCGACAGGCTAAGCATCCCCAAAAGGATAACCCACACGGCCTGCAAAGCGGCGTTTCTGCGGGACTTGCAGAACACGTGGCTGCACTTCTGTTTATATTCATTGATGCTAATCATTTTCAAAAATCTCTCCATCTTACTTTTAACTACTCTAACTCTAACAACTACTTTGATCGCTAAAATTCCAAATTCACCCCAAACATCACCGTCCGCGCCTGCGGGTAGTTGCCGTAATCTACGCCGCTGCCCACCTCTGGATCGTAGCCCGTGTAGGATGTGAAGGTGAGCAGGTTGTTGGCCGACACGTACATCCGCAGGCGATCAACCTTCACGCGCCGCGTCCATTTTTGCGGAATGGTGTAGCCCAGCTGCACATTTTTGAGGCGCAGGTAAGCGCCGCTCTCAATAAAGCGGCTCGATGTGTAAAAGTTTATCCTGTTGCGCGGCTCAGGTATGTTGCCGTTGGGATTGGAGGACGTCCACACGTTGCGGAGGGCGACGCTCATCACCGTTTCGTTGCCGGGGCCTTCCAGCTGCTCGCGCTGAGCGTTGTAAAGCTCGTTGCCGTAAACGCCCTGAAAAAACAGCTGCAAGTCAAAGCCCGCATACTCCGCGCTTGCGTTAAACCCATACGAGAGCCACGGGAACGGGTTGCCCAGCGCCACGCGGTCGTCGTCGTTAATTTTGCCGTCGCCGTTCACGTCCCTGTACTTGGCGTCGCCCGCGTGGTACGTGTTTAGCTGGTCGTACAGGTAGCTCGACGCTTCCTCGTTGGAGCGGTAAATGCCCAAGTACTCGTACCCGTAGTAGGTAAATAATGCCATGCCCTCGTCGCTCACCACGCGGTCGCCGTACACGGGATAGCCGCCGTTGAGCGCCACCAGCTTGTTGCTGATAAAGCTCGCGTTGCCGCTCAGGTTGTAGCTCACGCCGCCAACGTTGTTTTGGTGTTCCAGCACAACCTCCACCCCATCGTTGCGCACAGTTCCCACGTTGGCCTTGGGGCTAAACAGGTTGCCCGTGTAGGCCGGAGCCGAAATGAACAGGAACATTTCCCTGGTGTCGCGCCGGAAAACGTCAACGCTACCCGACAGCCTCTGCCGCAGTATGCTCCAATCCACGGCAACGTTCCACTGCTCTGTAACCTCCCACTTTCCGCCCTTGTTCACCCATGTATTGATGGACGAGCCAAGCGCCTGCGCCTGTCCGTCGGACACGTAGCCGCTGGGTTGCAGGCTCGGATTGCCAAGCCCCAGAATGTAGGACGCAAAATACATCCCCGTACTGACGGTTTGCACAAAATCGCTCGACCCCACGCTACTCTGGTTGCCCAGCTGTCCCCACCCAAGGCGGAGCTTCAAATCGTCCAAAAAGGATATGCCTTCCATGAAGCTCTCCCTCCCGATGCGCCATCCAAGGGCAGCCGACGGGAAGTATCCCCAGCGATTTTCGGGAAATTTGCTCGACCCGTCGGCGCGGAAGTTCACCGTCAGCAGGTAGCGGTCGGAGTAGGTGTAGTGCAGGCGGCTCAAGAGCGACAGCATCCGCGTGCGGTCAACGCCATCGCCGGCAGGGTTGGTGTTGTCGTCGGTGGTTTGCGACAGATACCAGTTGCTTTTCACCGGATTTAGAATAGTTGAACCCGAATTGCCTAAGTTGTAGTAGGTGTACTCCTCTGTGGTTTGCCCCGCCATCAGCGAAAAAGAGTGCTGCCCCAGCGTTTTGGCGTAGGTTGCCACGTTTTCGGCAATCAGCGTGTAGTAGCGGGTCAGGCTGCTGCTCAAAAAATTCTTATCCCGCTTGTCGTAGCTGGAGTATTCGTACTTATCGTTAAACGAGCGGTTGCTCACAAGCGAAAAATCCATGCTTATCGCCGACCGGATAGACAACCCCTCAACAGGAGTCAGCGTCAAGTGTACATCGCCCACAAAGCGGTCGGTGTAGTCCATGGGGTGCGAGGTTTCCACCATCGAAAACGGGTTGGTAACGTTTTTAAAGTTGGACGCAGCAGCCGGCTGTCCGCCTATGTCTCCACCCAGGCGGTTTAGCGTTCCGGCGGGGTAGTGCGTAGGGTCCCACGGCGCCATAGCCAGCGCTGCCGTGAGCACAGATGCGCCCGCGCTGCCGCTGTTGTTGGGCGCGTTGCGAGCGGAAGACTTCATGTAGGTCATCGTTTCGCCCACGTCGAGCCACTTGCGCACCCGGTACGACGTGTTGGCGCGAAGCGTCAGCCGGTTGAAGTAAGAGCCAATGATAGTACCCTTCTGGTCAAAGTAGCCTGCGCTCAGGGCATACTTCCGCTTGCTGTCGCCACCCGTAACCGACAGGTTGTAGCTTTGAATGGGCGCGTTGGCCACAAACACTTCATCCTGCCAATCGGTTTCCTGCTGCGAGTAGTCAAAGCTGCCGGGTTGCGGCGCAGAATTTGCCTCCGTCCAATTATTGTAAACCACAGGATAGTACGGAGATGACGACGGCAGGCGGTAGGCAGAGAGCCAATAGCTAAACCCTCGCGTGCGAAACCAGTACTTCTCCTCGTCCACGTCGTTAATCATTACCATTGCCCGTGCAAACTCGCTGCTGCCCATCACGTCCAGCTTTCGCCAGCGGCTTTGAAAACCCACGTAGGAGTCGAAAGCAATCTTTCCTTCGCCCTCCCTGCCCTTTTTGGTGGTGATGATAACCACGCCGTTTGCGCCGCGCGAGCCGTAAATGGCTGCCGCCGAAGCATCCTTCAAAATTTCGGTGCTCTCCACGTCGTTGGC
>JAIRSZ010000195.1 GCA_031255195.1 Prevotellaceae bacterium
ATCACCAACCTGCAACCGCCACCGGCGCATTGGACGAAAGAAAAGATTGCCCTGTATGAGCATGATGCCACCTTGATTTACGCCACCCTGAAAGACGGAAACGCATACTTGGCAAAACGCCTGCAAGAAGCAATTCGCAGGTATGGGGATTTTTTACAGGGAGCAAAGAGTTAAAGAGGCGACATTGATATTTAGTTGTTTGTATTTCAAATTGCTGATAACTGCACAGAAAACACCATGAAAATTGCAACGATGTCAACGTCCGAAGAAAGACACTGAAAAAGACACTGAAAAAGACACTGAAAAAGACACTGAAAAAGACACTGAAAAAGACACTGAAAAAGACACTGAAAAAGACACTGAAAACATAAGCGAGGCACAATAATTCTCATCTTCGGATATTTGTAACAAGTTGAAAAAAATGAGTTGCCTGCATCGGCAATCAAAGAAAGTTGCCTCTTTGCTATTGAAATGAACAAGTTAACATTGGCAGAAAAGAGCATTAAAGTTGCGTCTGTAATTACCAATGAAGAATATTTGACAAATATTGTGGCATTTCATTGCAAACAGGCAATTCCGAAGTAGCGTTGGTGATAAAATAACTCGGCATTAAACGCTGTTGAAATAGTTCGTTATAAAAGTAATGGAAAGGAAATAATGGAAAAGCCAAGAATATTTACAGCTTCTTTTGCAAGCGTTTATCCGTTTTACGTTCAGAAAGCGGAAAAAAAGGGGCGTACAAAAGTTGAGGTAGATGCCATCATCTGCTGGCTGACGGGATATAACCGGCAAACATTACAGCAACAAATTGACAGTAATGCTGATTTTGAAGTTTTTTTTACACATGCGCCGCAAATCAATCCAAATGCCTCAAAAATTACAGGTACAATATGCGGCTGCCGCGTGGAAGAAATAGAGGATAAGCTTATGCAAAAGATTCGTTGGTTGGATAAGCTCATTGACGAGCTGGCAAAAGGAAGGCCAATGGAAAAAATTTTGAGAGAGTAACAAAAACAAAAACTTAGCAACAAGTAAAAAACGTCGCTTGCGGCTAAATCGCGACAACCCCCTGGGCTGTTTGACAGGCGCGAAACGCGCCAACAGCGTAGAAAAAACGGTCAGGGGAATCCGCTTCGGAATGAACGGTATCTCTTTACCATGAATACGGTTTATCCGGTAAAAAAATGTATTAGAAATACGATAGAATGAATTTTATTAAAAATAACTGCATTAAAAACGAAGTGAAATCATGCCAAAATCTCAACTTGTAGAACCAAAGTTTCTCCGCAAGGCGGGGGAAATAACATTTGCTCCCATTCCCGTAAACCGGTACAATAAGACAGCTACAGAGGAGCTGCAAAGCAAGAATTTTACCAAAGATGACCTGCGGCGCATCTACCACGATATGGTGGTGATTCGCGAGTTTGAAACCATGCTGAATCTGGTGAAAACCACCGGTGCATACGAGGGCGTGCCCTACAACAACCCTGGGCCTGCCCATCTTTCGGCGGGGCAAGAGGCCGCTGCTGTGGGCATGGCGTACACGCTGGACGCTAACGATTTTATCTTTGGCTCGCACCGCAGCCACGGCGAAATCCTCGCCAAGGGGCTGCGGGCTATTGAGCTGCTGGACGACCGCGAGCTCGAAAAAATCATGGATGAGTTTTGGGGCGGTGCAACGGTGAGCGTGGCCAAAAAGGGATTTACCGGAACGACTAAGCAGCTGGGGCGACGCTTCCTGCTCTACGGCGCTATGGCGGAGATTTTTGCCCGCATCACAGGCTTCAACAAGGGCTTGGGCGGCAGTATGCACACCTTCTTCACCCCGTTTGGCATATACCCCAACAACGCCATTGTGGGCGGCAGCGGCGACATTGCCGTGGGCGCAGCGCTCTACAAAAAGGTGAATCGCAAGTCGGGCATCGTGGTGGCCAACATTGGCGACGCTTCAATGGCCTGTGGTCCCGTGTGGGAAGGACTTGTGTTTGCCACCATGGATCAGTACAGGCAGCTCTGGGAAGGCGACATGAAGGGTGGCCTGCCGCTCATCGTCAACATCATGAACAACAGCTACGGCATGGGCGGGCAAACGCGCGGCGAAACTATGGGCTACGACTTCGCCGCCCGCATTGGGGCGGGCGTCAACCCAGAACAGATGCACAGCGAGCGTGTGGACGGCTATAACCCGCTGGCTGTGATTGAGGCGTACCGCCGCAAGCGGAAAATTCTGGAGGAGAAAAACGGGCCTGTGTTGCTCGACGTGGTAACGTACCGCATATCGGGGCACTCGCCGTCCGACTCGTCGTCGTACCGCACCAAGGAGGAGATAGACGCATGGGCGGCTGAGGACTGCATCGTTGCGTTCGGTAAGCAGCTGGTGGAGGCAGGCGTTGCCACGCAGTCCGACCTTGACGCAACATGGAAGGACGTAAAAACGCTAATGCTCGACATCTTTAAGCTATCCATTGATGATGCGCTGTCGCCGCGAATGGACTTGTCAAAAAATCCGGAGTCGCTTGGGGCAATGACGTTTTCCAACCGGTCTGTGGACTCCCTGTCCAACGCTACGCCCGAAGTAAACCACCCGATGAGCGAAAATCCGCGCGTGCAGCAAATCGCTAAGAAGGAGCGTTTTGCCATAGGCAAGGACGGCAAGCCCGTTTCCAAGATGAAGCAGTACCAGCTGCGCGACGGTATTTTTGAGGCTATTATTGACCGCTTCTACAAGGATGCCTCGCTGATTGCCTACGGCGAGGACAACCGCGATTGGGGCGGCGCATTTGCCGTGTATCGCGGCTTGACCGAGGCGCTGCCGTACCATCGCTTTTTCAACGCGCCCATTTCGGAGGCATCCATCGTTGGCTCGGCCATTGGCTACGCCATGTGTGGCGGGCGCGTAATACCCGAAATTATGTACTGCGATTTTCTGGGGCGCTGCGGCGACGAGGTTTTCAACCAGCTGCCCAAGTGGCAGGCCATGAGCGGCAACGTGCTCAGGATGCCGGTGGTGGTGCGCGTGTCGGTGGGGTCAAAGTACGGGGCGCAGCACTCGCAGGATTGGACTTCGCTCGCGGCGCACATCCCCGGGCTAAAGGTGGTATTCCCCGCCACGCCCTACGACGCCAAGGGGCTGATGAACGCCGCCCTGCAGGGCACTGACCCCGTCATCTTCTTCGAGAGCCAGCGCATCTACGACGTGGGCGAGCAGTTTCATGAGGGAGGCGTTCCGAAGGGATACTACGAAATCCCCCTCGGCGAGCCTGACGTGAAGCGCGAGGGCAGCGACGTTACCATCCTTACCATCGGCGCAACGCTCTACAGGGCGCTCGATGCCGCCAGAATTTTGGAGGAGAAGTACGGCATGAGCGCCGAGGTCATTGACGCCCGCTCGCTGGTGCCGTTCTGCTACGACAAGGTGTTGGCTTCGGTAAAAAAGACCGGACGCATCATCATTTCCGGCGACGCCTCGAGTCGAGGCTCTTTCCTCAACGACCTTGCCCGCAACGTTACCGAGCTGGCCTTCGATTACCTCGATGCGCCGCCCGTAGTGCTGGGCTCGCGCAATTGGATTACGCCGTGCTACGAGCTCGAAAGCGCTTTCTTCCCCCAGCCCGAATGGTTTATTGACGTTATTCACGAAAAAATCGTTCCGCTCAAGGGGCACATTCCCGCCTGCAACTTTACCGAGGCGGAGCAAATCCGCAGGGCAAAAGAAGGAGTGTAAATGATGGATAAATGTTTTTGAATCATTGAAATTATGAAATCATTGGATTTTCTTGTTCCGCTCAACGTCAATGCGCACCTGCACACGCCGTACTCGTTCAGCGCTTTCGACAAGCTGACGGATGCGCTGGATATGGCCAAAAAGGAAGGCGTGCAGGTGGTTGGCATTAACGATTTTTACTCAATGGACGGCTACCCTGATTGGAATCTGGAGTGCCGCTTGCGCAAGCTGTACCCGCTGTTCAACATCGAATTTATTTCGCTGCAAAAAGAAGATATGGAGGCGGGTATTCGCGTAAACGACCCTAACAACCCCGGACGGACTTACCTGAGCGGAAAAGGCTTGGCATTTTCAGGAGATTTGCCCAAACCTTTTGCAGAAGCGCTGGCGGCGGTACGCGAGGAGTCGAACGCTCACGTGGAGAAAATGTGCGGCAAGCTGAACGAGCTGCTCGCAAGCGTCAACGCAGGCTTCGTACTCGACTTTGCCGCCATAAAAAAGGAGCTGACCAAAGGCAGCATACGCGAGCGACACCTTGCAAAAGCCCTGCGCTTGGAGGCGTACAAGCGGAGCAACGGTAACAGGGCGGAAACGGTCAGGATACTTGAAGCGGTATTTGGCGGAAAAAAGTTGCAGGCGGATGTGGACAATTCTGCGGCGGTAGAAAACGAAATACGCGGAACGCTTTTGAAGGCGGGCGGTGCAGCTTTTGTCCCCGAAAACCCGAAGGCATTTCTGCCGTTAGACAGCGTCTGCAAATTTATTTTGGCGGCAGGCGGAATCCCCACTTACCCTTTCCTTGCAGACGACGCCAAGGGAAATTTTACCGACTTTGAAAAGGATTTGCAGCGGGCGGCCGCAACGTTGAAGCAGCGCAGCATTTACTCGGTGGAGTTTATCTCCACGCGCAACTCTGCGGAGACGCTTGAGCAGTACGCCACCTGCCTGCACGAGCAGGGATTTGTGGTAACATTTGGCAGCGAGCACAACACCCCCGCTATGGAGCCTGTGAAGCTCTCGACGCGCGGCGGCAGGCCGCTTTCGCAAAAGCTGGTAGAAATTGGCTATGCCGGCGCATGTGTGATAGCGGCGCACCAGCAGGCTGTGCTGAACAACAGGCAAGGTTACGTTGACGCCAACGGCAAGGCCGACGTTGCCCACCGCGACGACTATATCAAAGAGGGCGACAAGGTTATCAAAGCGTCTGTGTCTCCTGACTCTGAAGCCGGAAGATCCTGATTTTTTTCAGATGAAAGAGCAAGAGCAGGCTGAAATTTGCCTGCAACATTCATTGTTGCAGCATAAGAGTTTGCAACAGTTTGCAACCATTTAATCCCATAGCTGGGGATTGATTTTGGCAATAATATTCGGCAATGCTTTAACTACTTAGCCATTCTATACTCCGTAATCTGCCGCGCGCGATCGTCAATGGCCAGCCCAACGCATACTGCGTTGGAGTACGGCTTGTTGTAATTTTTTTCAAAAATTTGTCGGTATGCTTCCTCAGCTTTGTCGGCAGGGCTTTCCCCCTCGCAGGCAACTTTGATTTCTATAATCCAAATTTGACCCTTGTAGTTCAGCACCAAATCGGCGCGACCTCTGTTGGTATGCATTTCGGCGATGGCTGCAATGCCGCAACCTCGAAAAAAAGTCAGAATAGTTGCCCGATAAAACCATTCTTTTGGGGAAAACGTGTAGGCATTGTAAATGATATTTTTTTCTGCCTTCTGCTTGTAGTCGTCGTAGGGAATACTTGCCAAAAGCCGATTCAGCACCGCAATCAGCTCATCGCAGTTCAGCGTATATAAAGCAATTACGGTGTCTTCATAGTACCCCGAATAGTCGCCGTTGTTTCTTGATAAAAGGTTGGCGGAAACCAGCCTCGACATGGAGTTCAGCACCTCCTTGTTGGGGTAGTCCAGCGCGTAATCGTCGATTACACCCTCGCGCAGGGTCAGAAATCCGCTCTGGTACAGGAAGCCTTCGGGCGGCGTTGAGTCCATTTCGCCCGGGTTGTAAACAAAATCTTCCGAAACGGGGTAGCCGCGGAATTGCTCAACGGTCAGATTTTTATCCTTCAAGTAGCTGGCAATCATCGTGCTCGTGCCGCTGTCAAACCAATAGTTTTTGAAGCTTTTATCCACGAAAAACCTCAGCGTCGAGTAGGGGTTGTACAGCCTCACCTTGCCGTTGAACGAAAAGCCGTCGTAAAAATCCTCCATTTTTTCGGCTAACTCCTCCGTTGTGATTTGCATTT
>JAIRSZ010000202.1 GCA_031255195.1 Prevotellaceae bacterium
TGGACCTTGGCTTACAAAATCCTTAGATGTACGCGAAAAATCGAAGTTGCTGATTGACTACATAGAGACGCTAAAAGTAGAGATGGTTGTACTGGCCGACGGAGTTGGCGCTGTAGCCATAGAAAACGGAAAAGTTCTAGGAGAGCGTATTATCAACATATCCACCACCGAGCCGAGCAGCAACCTGATGGTACGCCAGGCCAAAGGGGCGGAGTTGAAAAAAAAGATAGGAGACCATCGGGCTTATCTGCTGTCGCAGCTGAAGCCAGAGGCTGTGGGGCTTATTAGCAACATTGAAAAAATGCTCGAGACGAAAGATATTAGTACGAAGCATGGCGGAGTAGAAAAGCCTTGGGAAGTGGGAACGTTTACGGATTTGCCGGTAATTGCGGCAGTACCTTTGCTCACCAAGATGCAGGTAGACATTCTTACCTGCGAGGCCGACATGATGTCCTATTTTCTGTCGCAAACCGACGTGGGTACGGTAAAAATTGACAACTTTGACCCTGTCGTGCAGTCGGTATCGGACTACGTGATACGCGGCGGAAAGTTTGAGGCAGAGATATTTTTGGCCGCTTCCGACAGAACGTTACAGCCCGACGTAACGGTGAACGGGCAGAGTCTGCACACCGTAGAGGGTAAGGCGCACTACGAAGCGTCGGCCAACAACGTTGGCGAGCAAACAATAAAAGGGGCAATTACGCTCAACGGGAAACCTTACCCGTTTACCTACACCTATACGGTTGCCGAGCCAAACGTGGTGGTGTCGCCCTCAAAAATGAACGTGCTGTACCGTGGTGTGCCTAACCCCATTGACGTGTCGGCGGCAGGGATACCCGACAACAAGGTGAAGATAACCGTGAGCAACGGAACGCTGAGACGTGAGAGTGGACAGTACATGATAAGTCCGGGCGAGGGAACATCCTGCGACGTGAGCGTCAGAGCCGAGATAAACGGGGTAGAGCGCAGCATGGGCAAGAAAACGTTCCGCGTGAAGAGTGTGCCCAAGCCTGTGCCCGAAATGGACGGAATAAAAGGCAAAACGGCAACCCGGCAGCAGATGGTATCATCGCAGGGCATTCGCGCCGTTATGCCCCAGGATTTTGACTTTGACTTGAAGTTCTCCATAAAGTCATTTGTTGTATTTGCCCCTATTGATGGCTACGTGATGGAAGAAACGGCGTACAACCAGCTGTTCACCGATAAGCAAAAAAAAATAATGTCGCGGCTACAAAGCGGCCAGCGCCTAAGTATTACGGACATCAAAGCCGTAGGGCCAGACGGAAAAACGATTGATTTACAGGATTTAAGTATTAAAATAAGATAGTTATCAGCAGCATGTTGCTGCTACTTTTAAAAGAGGAAGTATTCATGAAAAGAACATTTTTTTTAACAATAACAGCGGTAGCGCTGTTTGCAGCGACCGACCCGACAGCGTCGGCGCAGCAGCCTTCTACTCCGGTTACGCAGCCAGAAGCACCTGCCACAGGCACGGACGCCACAGCAAAGCAAAGTTCGGGCGTCAACGGGGTAAAGAAAAGTTTGGCACAAGATGGCTTGTTCCAGAAGAAAATTATTGCAACGCGCGACCCTATACCTTACCCGTATATTCGCGAGGCAGATGTTATCTGGTCAAAACGCATTTGGCGTACCATAGATTTGCGCGAAAAGATGAACTTTCCGCTGTACTACCCTACGGAAGACATGGCGTTGCGCCGTAGCTTGGTGCAATCGCTTGTAGACGCCATACACAGCGGCGAAATTCGCGCTTTTGATCCGGAAGACGACGAGTTTACAACGCTACTTTCGCCCCAGGATTTAAGCGCACGCTTTGATGCTGTGGATAAAACCGAGCGTCGGCAAAAGATGGACGGATCGGGCGATACAACCATCGTCATTCGGGGCGAATATCGGTGGGATGAAGTGCGCGAGTTGCTTGTCAAAGAGGATTGGTTTTTTGATAAACACCACTCCAAAATGATGGTGCGCATAGTGGGAATTTGTCCCATAAAAGTGTACAAAAAGCAGCTGAACACAGGCGGAGATGACGACGTTGACGGCGAACTGCAAAAAAAGCAGCTCTTTTGGGTACACTACGACGAAGTGCGCAATGTGCTGGCACGCACGCCCGCCTACATCTCCAACAACGACGCTACGACTACTTCTTACGACGACATATTCAACAAACGGCGCTTTAGCTCCTACATCACGAAAGAATCGAATCCGCATAACAACCGCTCCATCTCGAGTTACATTTCCGATGGCTATACTGCTCTGCTGGAGTCGGAAAGGATAAAGAACGAAATCTTTATCTTTGAGCACGATTTGTGGGAGTATTGATAAAGCAGCGAAAAGCTGAAGACAAAAAAAAGAACAGGGGTAAAAGAAATTTCTTTTGCCCCTGTTCTTTTTTGCCCATTTTTTTGTCCGTCCGAATTGCATCCATGCGTTACTTTTGGCTGGCGAAAATTCGCATGGCGTAGCCGCCGCCGGGCGCCATGTTGACGGTAATTTTCCGGTTGGCAGGGACGGCTACCGTTTCCTTAACATAGTCTCGTGCGGCGCGGTCGGCGTTTATGCCGTCGCGGAAGATTTCGGCAGAGAACGCGCCTTCGCCGAGGAATGAGAGGTCTACCTCCACGCTGCGAGCGTTCCAATCGCCCATGCCACCCACGTACCACTCGCCTGCCTTGCGACGGGCAATGGAGATGTATTTGCCGATAGCGGCGTCATCGGCCACCCTTGTTTCGTCCCACACGGTGGGGACGGAGGTAATAAAGCCGGAGCACTCAGGTTCCGACAGGTAAGCCGAGGGCGCGTCGCACATCATGTTGAGCGGCGACTCAAAAATGACGTACTGCGCCAGCTGTCGGCAGCGCGTACCCTGGCTCATAGGCTCGCTGTTGACAGCGCGGTAGTTTTGCCGCGTGGCGTTGCGCATAGCTCCCTGCGTGTAGTCCATTGGCCCGGCAACCATGCGGACGAACGGAATGGTAAGCTCATACGTTACCTGATCTACATTTTGCGCCCACTTCAGCTGCTCCAGCCCGAATACGCCCTCAACGTTGAGAACGTTTGGGTAAGTTCGCTGCAAACCTGTTGGCTTGTAAGCCCCGTGAAAGTCAATCAGGAGGTGATACTTGGCGGCAACGTCGGCCGTGCGACGGTAAAAATCTACCATGACTTGGTCATCGCGATCCATAAAATCTACCTTAAACCCCTTGATACCCATTTCGGAGTAATGTTTGCACACAGCCTCCATATCCCTGTTGAAGGCGTAGTAGCCTCCCCAGAGGATTAGCCCTATGTTCTTTGAAGCGGCGTAGCTTATGAGCTCCGGCAGGTTTACTTCCGGCACCACCTGCATCAGGTCGGCCTGCTTGTTCACCGACCATCCCTCGTCGAGGATGACGTATTCGACCCCCATTTGCGCCGCAACGTCGATGTAGTATTTGTAGGTGCTGTTGTTGACTCCTGCGCGGAAGTTCACGCCGTAGATATTCCAATCGTTCCACCAATCCCACATTACTTTGCCCGGTTTAATCCACGAAATATCCTTCAGGCGGTTGGGCGAGGCCAATTTGTACACCATGTCGTTGTTGGCCAGCTCAGCGTCTTTTTCGGCCACAATTGCTATGCGCCAGGGAAACGTAGCGGGCTGCTCTCCGCCGCCAAAGCGGGCAACGTAAGGCTCGCGCGCCAGCACCTTTTCCTGGAGCATGTTGTGGCCTCCCTGCTGAACGTCCTTGGGGCAGCCCGCAAAAACGCCCCTGAGCGTTTTAGAGCCGGAGACGTTGGAGAGAAACATGCCAGGGTAGCTGAGCAGGTCGGCCTCGGCGAGGCACACCTTTTTGCCCTTTGTGCTTTCGACAACCACAGGCAGGAAAGCCAGCCGTAGCGTGTCCCACCCAGAGAGCGGAGCAACGTGGTACAAGTTTTCAAAGGAGTTGAAAAATTGAGCCTCGAACGAGGCGTTGCCGCCGTTGCCGCCGCTGCGGACGTAGGGAATGTAGGCTTTACCGTCCACGGGGAAGCAAAATTCTGCCTGCTCGCCGGCCACAGAAAACGGCTTTTTGGACGAAGTCTCAAAGCGGTAGGCTACTCCGTCGTCGTATGCCCTGAACACGATGCTGTAGTCGCCCTTAAAGCGTAGCCGCAGCTCGTTGTAGCGCTCTTTGACCTCAGCCTTTTTGTAGAATGGCGAGGCAATTGTTCCGTTCACGGAGCGGGTTTCCTGCTTCGTCAGGCGCGGGTCAACGCCCCATTTTGCGCCGTCGGAGAGCGTCATGGAGATGGTGGAGGGGGCAAGCACAACGTCGCCCCGGTGCAGTACGGAGTAGCTAACAGTTCGGCCAACAGCGATTTCCGTTTTTAGCGTTCCCGAAGGAGATTGCAGCGTAAGCTGCTTTTGCCCAAGCAGCAGCGTGGGCAGCAGCGTGAGCGCAATGAGAGATACGTTTTTTTTCATGTCATTCAAAAAATTAAGTGATATACTACGGATAATTTTGTGTTTTTGCGGAGGCAAATATACACAAATTTCCGTGTCGGTTAAAGCCTGCGATGATCACAGGCAAATCGTGCCACCAGCAGTTTTTTTCGTACTTTGGCTGCACCTGCCAATTGTGCTTGTGCAAAGGCATACTTTGTGGAGCGCCTCCCTAAAAGTAGCCTCCCGCAGGAAGTATGCACGCGGAGCATCTCAGCTTGCGCTGTTGCCTGGCTCAGCTGGGTGCGTGAGCGGGAAGCTCCGAGTGAAGCGAAGCCTTTTCCGCTCACAGCGGACGGCAAGACTCGGAAAGGCTGCATTGCCTCTGTAAATGGCAGAGATAAAAGGCTTCGGAAGGGTTGAAAGAGAACGTTTGGAAAAAATAAGATTTTTTTGCGCTCACAAAAATAGTTGTATAATGGTCATGGTGAGCGAATTATAAATTCATGTAGTAGCTATGTCTCAGTAAGGTGAATTTGTAAATCGTTAAATTATAAATAATTTAGTATCTTTGCGGTTATTTTACCAGCGTACCCCATAATAAAAGTATGGCAACCAATCGCAAAATACTGTTCGTCAACCAGGAAATGATACCCTACGTGTCGGAAACCGAGATATCCAAGATCTCGCGCTACCTGCCGCAGGCCATTCAGGACAAGGGTCACGAAATACGCTCGTTCATGCCGCGCTACGGCTGTGTCAACGAGCGGCGCAACCAGCTGCACGAGGTTATCCGCCTGTCGGGGATGAACCTTGTTATCAACGACGCCGACCACCCGCTCATCATCAAGGTGGCCTCCATACCCACAGCACGTATGCAGGTGTACCTCATAGACAATGATGACTACTTTAGGCGCAAGGAAATGCAATTTGACGAGGGCGGCGCGTTCTTTGGCGACAACGACGAGCGAATGATTTTCTTTGCTCGCGGTACGCTCGAGACCATCAAAAAGCTGCGCTGGCAGCCCGAAATAATTCACTGCCACGGCTGGTTTTCAATGATGACGCCGCTGTTTGTGAAGAAAGCGTACCGCGAAGACCCGCTCTTTACCAACACCAAAGTGGTGCTCTCCGTGTACAACGAAAGCTTCGACGCGCTCTTCGACTCCTACTTCAACAAGAAGGTGCTGCTCGACGGCATAAAAACCAAGGAGGTGGAGGCGCTGTCGAAGGTGAGCTACGTAGACCTGATGAAGTTTGCCATATCCTACGCCGACGGCGTGGCCATTGGCAGCAGCAGCATACACCCGGAGCTCCAAAAACACATTAAAACGCTAAAAATTCCGGTGCTGCCCTACCGCGAGGAGCAGTATGTGGAGGATTACATTGATTTATATGACAAAGTTTCTGCAAAAAAATAGGCTCGCCGTGCTGGTGGCGCTCTCCATGCTCGCCCCATCATCGTGCGTAAAAATGGACAAAACCTTAGGCGAAGATTTCATTCCCCCCAACCAGCAGCTGCAAGTGAAGCTGCGCGATGCTACGGGCTTCTTTACGATGGAAACCGTTAGCCTCGACTCCATGTCAACAAGCAGCTTCGGTACGGCGCTGCTGGGGCGCATGAACGACCCTCGCATGGGGAAAACCACCGCCGGGTTTGTGGTGCAGCTCCTGCCCGCCACCTACTCCCACACGTTTGAGGCCGGCGTTACCGGCTTCGATTCGGTATACCTCATTTTGGGCTTCCCCTCAACCTACGGGAGCGACCAAACGCCGATGGATGTTGATGTGTACGAGCTCAACACCGACATCAGCGTTGACTCGGCATACTACGGAGCGCCAAGCGTTGTCGAGCGTATCTCCAAGCCTACAAACCTTGCACCAGACATCGACAGCGTTACCGCCGCGAGCGCCTCGGTGCGCATACGGCTGGCTAACGAAGAAAACCTGTTCGGCAGGCTGTTCCACACGACCAGCGCAGACTCCTTCCTGACCTACTTTAAGGGGCTGTACGTGAAAGTACCCGATGGCACGGGGGGTAGCATCAAATCGGTAAGCGTGGTGAACACCTCCAACGAGTACGCCACCAGCGCACTTGTGGCCTACTACCACTACCCGTACACCTACACCGACGACAACGGCAACGAGGTCACGCGCGATAGCGTAGAATCCTTCTCCTTTCACTCGTTTAACACCACGCCCCGCTTCAACGTTTTTAAGCACGAAAACAACCACCTCAAGGGCGGCGCTACCGCCGATACGCTCTACATGCAGGGGCTGGCAGGAGTGGCTACAAAAATGACCATAAACAGGGATTCGGTGGAGGCGTGGACGGGAACAGGCTCCGGCAAGAAGCGCTACGCCATTAGCCGCGCAGAGCTGACGCTACCCGTGGCGGACGAAAGCGACTACGCTGCGCTGAATCTGTACTCAACGCAGCTGCAATGCATTACGGAGGCAAGCAGCAGGAGCAGCGGGAAGTACACGGCCATCTGGGATATGTACGCCACAGACGGAAGCTTCAACTCAGCCTTCGACGGAGCGCTCAACCGCTCGCTGATGCAGTACTCCATCAACATTACCCGCTACTTCAACGGCGTGGTGAATGGCTCCATGTCGCCGCTGATAATAATACCCTACAGCTACACCTCCGATGCCCGCAGCGTGCTGATAGCCAACAGCGGCAGCAAAAAGCCGCAGCTAAAGCTAACCTACGTGGAGATAAAAACGGATTGATTAGAAGAGGTTGGTAAGGCTTGTATAGAGTTTTTACCGAATAGCTGGCTTCCCGTCAACCGCGCCGTCATTCCCGTATTTCAGCTACAGGCAATAAAAGCAAAGAGGAAAGGACGGATCGTTTGTCCTGCATGATAAATCACAAGCTACGTGTTCATTGGTAGCAGCGTTGAGACGTTACCCGCAGGGTAGCGACAGCAGAAATTGCATGGTATCTACGCCGTCGGCGTAGTCGGTCAGGCGCGGGTGTTGCGCCTGACCAAAGGCCACGCAGCGCGGCTCAACTCCTGCCACCGGCGCTCCGGCAACAACGCATTGCAGCTCGTCGTTGTGGTGCAAAAGCCAGCTTTGCAGCTCCTTGTCCGACCGGTAGCGCTGCAAAAACAGCGTTCCAACGGGGGAGTGCAGCTCGTTGCTAAAGGTTGCAATGCAGCCGCCGAAATCGAAAAATTCGCGTCCGTGCATTTGCAGCAGGGCTTGCGCGTGCCGACAGCAGCCGTCGTAAGGCTCGTGCGCGCGCAGGCAGGCGTGCTGCGCAAAGGCGTCGCGCAGGCGCAGCGCATTGTAGCTTTCGGGGATGAAAATCTTGCCCACGCTGCGACAACCCAGCCCAAAGTAGCTGAGCGCGTCGTGCGCAAGCAGGCGCAGCTGCTCGTCGCTCTCGCTGCCCGAAAGCGCCGCCACGCTGGTGCGGCTCCTGCGGAAGATGTGCGGCAGGCGTCCGTAGCGCAGCTCAAAGTAGCGCGCCGAGTTGTTGCTGCCGGTGGCCACCACAGCGTCAACGCCGTCGAGGTCGTCAGCAAAGGTTACGCGCGGCGCAAGGCGGTGGTCTATTTGGCGCAGAAGCTTTACCAGCATGGGCAGCAGGTGCGCGTCTCTGCCCGACAGCTTGACCACCGCGCGGTGGCCGGCGGCCAGCACGCACAGCAAGTCGTGAAATCCCACCAGCGGAATGTTGCCCGCCATGATCACCCCGATGTTTCCGGAGGGCTTGCCCGCGCCAATATCGTAGCG